>JBDSBT010000150.1:0-5515 GCA_039921425.1 Gemmatimonadaceae bacterium
CACCCCTTGCCCTCCCCTTCCCCTCGTGGACGAAACTTTCGAAAACTGGGAAGGTGAGCGACAAAACCTGATGTCTCGGAAGATTTCCGAGCTCGGATTGGCGATCGCCGGCACCCGTGTCGAAAAAATGGTCGACCAGCTCTATTCCGAGCTTGCCGATCAGGGGCTGTCGTTCCGCCCCCCGGTCTATCTCACGGACCAGTGGGGATGCCCCGACGGAACTCCGGTGATCGGAGTTCCATTCTACCTCGCCGATACCCGCCTCGAGCGAATTGAGGATGACTTTGCAGACGGCATCGAATCGGAGAAGGAGTCGATGCGGTTCATGCGGCACGAAGCCGGTCACGCTTTCAATTATGCCTACAGGATCTACGACCGTCCCGATTGGCGACAGACCTTCGGCCCTTACTCTCGTCCCTACCGGGAACGCTACAAAGCCGATCCGTTTTCGCACGATTTCGTCAGGCACATACTCGGATGGTACGCCCAGAAACATCCCGACGAGGATTTTGCCGAGACCTTCGCAGTGTGGCTCACGCCCGGTCTCGACTGGAAGGCGGCCTACCACGGATGGCCTGCGCTGAACAAGCTCGAGTACGTGGACCGGGTGATGACCGAGATAGCCGACGAGAAAATCGAGGTACCCGCACTCACCGACGATGACCTTCCCGTTGACGCGATGAAATACTCACTTGAAGATCACTATCGCGGACTGGCCGACTCGATTCCAATTCGCGATTCGGGCATTTTCGATGGCGACCTGCGCAACATCTTCGCGACTTCGGTTGAATCACCAGACGGACAGGGCGCAGACGAGTTCCTCGCATCACATCGCCGAGAGATTGCGGGACGGATTTCGTATTGGACGGGCGAGGGAGCATCTTCTGTTCGTCAGTTCCTCGATTTTCTCCGCGCGAGAGCGACAAAGCTCGAGCTGCGAGTCCGGGGCCTCGAGGCGTCAACGCTTGTTGAGCTTACTGCATTCGGTACAGCAGTGATGATGAACTATCGCAACAGCCGAACTGTTTCTTCCCGAACCCGCAAAGAATGAAAATCGCCCTGCTGCACACAAGTGACGCTCTCGAACCGCCGATCGACCCCGTCATCGAGCAGCTGGAGACAGCGCTTCGATCAGGCCAGCACGAAGTAAGAAAGCTCGTCGTTGACGACACGGTTCAACCCCTGGTGACATCGCTCAACGAAGATCGGCCGGATCTCGTCTTCAACATCGCCGAATCGTTCGCCGGAAAAAGCGCGCTCGAGTCGAACGTCGCCGCGTTGATGAATCTTCTGCACCTCAGGTACACGGGGTCCAGTCCTGCCGGATTGATTCTGGCCGGCGACAAGACGCTCACGAAGAAGGTCCTGACCTTTCACGGTATTCTGACCGCGAAATTTGCTACGGTCTTTCGCGGCTCTGTAGACTGGGCCGGCCAGATCGAGTTTCCGCTGATACTGAAGCCGCCGCAAGAAGACGCATCTCTCGGCATCACGCAGAAATCGATTGTCAACAACGTTCAGGAGTTACTTGGGACAATCAGCTCGCTCCAGGAAGAGTATCAGGGTCCCGTTCTGGCCGAGGAGTTCATCGATGGGCGCGAATTCTACGTCGGCGTGCTCGGCAACAGCGACGTGAAGGCGCTTCCGATAATGGAGATGGACTTTACCGGGTATCCGGAGGGTAAGCCGAAGATTGCGAGCTGGGAGGCAAAGTGGGGAGACGATGGCGATGAAAAGGGGGCCGAGTTCGAAGGGACTAAATCGGTTTTCCCGACAGACGTTTCTGAAGAGCTGACGGCTCGCATGCAGAAGGTAGCGGTCGATGCGTTTCAGGCCCTGCGTCTCCGGGACTACGCGCGCGTCGATCTTCGCGTCAGTACCAGAGAAGAGATCTACGTCATCGAAGTAAATCCGAACTGCTACCTGGAGAAGAGTGCGGAGTTTGCTTCTGCGGCAAAGAAGGATGGAGTCGAATACAGCACGCTGGTGAACCGCATCGTCGAGCTCGCGAACGCGAGGTATTCCAGGTGACAAAAAAGCCGGCTCACGGGCCGGCTTTCTTGCAAATCAGTTCATCCAGTCACATGGACTGGAAGACTGGTACTAGCGACGCTTCTTTGCGGCCTTCTTCTTGGCGCCGCCCTTCTTTGCGGCCTTCTTTGCGCCGCCCTTCTTCGCTGCTTTCTTCGCGCCGCCTTTCTTCGCGGCCTTTCGTGCTGTCTTCTTCTTTGCTGCCATGATATCGCTCCGTGATGGAGTTGGTCTCGCCGTCCCCCGGTGGAACTGGCGATTTACTGCTGCGTCCGATCGGGCACGCGTGATCACTAATCGCACAGAGTGCTTTCGTAACCACGCGCGAATATAGAAGCAACAGAAATAGGGCGCAATGAGTTTTTTTTTAATTTGTGACGTCGCTCGGATCGGTCAGAACCACCAGCGTTCTTGCTTCACACGAATGACGAGCGCGCACACTCTTCCAAACTGCATCATGAAATGTCAGCTTACGAACGCGCCAGCGACGAGACAATCCACTCGCAAAGCGTACCACAATATTTTGGAGCAAGTGTCATAGTGAAAGCTGTTGTGAAGGAATCCGCCGGCCCTGGATTCACGATGCGTGATGTGCCCGAACCCCGCATTCGTGACGATGAAGTGCTGATTCGCGTGCGACGCGCCGGGGTGTGCGGCACCGACGTTCACATCTATGACTGGGACGCTTGGGCGAGCGGAAGGTGCAAGCCGCCGTTCGTCGTGGGACATGAATTCGCGGGTGATGTAGTCGACGTTGGACGTCTCGTCACCGACGTGCGGGAGGGCGATCGCGTTACCGCCGAGGGCCATATCGTCGACGGTCGCTGCCTTCTCTGCCGCACGGGAAATTCTCATGTCTGTCCACACACAAAAATCATCGGCGTCGATCGCGACGGCTGTTTCGCCGAGTACATCGCAATGCCGGCAACCAACGTGTGGCACCTCGATGACGCCATCAGCTACGATGTCGGCGGCATTCACGACCCTATGGGCAACGCGTTCCACACCGCACTCACCGCGGACATTCCTGGCGCCACTGTCCTCATCACGGGTTGCGGACCGATTGGAATTTTTGCCGTCGGAATCTGCAAGGCGGCTGGAGCATCGCGGATCATCGCGTCCGACATCAATCCCACCCGCCTCGCACTCGCGAAGAAAATGGGTGCCCACGACATCGTCACTCCCGGTGAGGCCGAGGCGGCAGTGAGACGCTCAACAGATGGACTCGGCGTCGATGTGGTGCTCGAGATGTCCGGAGTGCCGGCTGCGATTCACCAGGCATTTGCCCTCGTGCGCGTGGGAGGAAGAGTACAGATGCTCGGCATTCCATCAAAGCCGATCGAGATTGACCTTCCGAAGGAAGTGATCTTCAAGGGCATCACGATCTACGGAGTCGTCGGTCGCAGAATGTACGAGACGTGGCACCAAATGACTCGCTTCCTCCGCGCCGGTGTGTTCAATCCCGAGCCGGTCATCACTCATCGATTCCCGATGGCCGACTTCGATGCCGCAATCGCCGCTATCAAATCCGGCGACGCGGGAAAAGTCATCTTTGAAATAGCATAAGGGGACACCGTGGCGCTCAACAAGAAATTCGACGACGAGCTGAAGGCCTCGATCGCTCAACTCAAGGCGGACAGGGTCTACAAGCGGTTGAACTACCTCGATTCGCCGCAGTCGGCACGTGTCACGATGGAAGGCCGGGGCGAGGTCCTGATCTTCTCATCGAACAATTACCTAGGCTTCTGCGCCGAGCCGGAGATCGTCGAAGCCGGCATCGATGGGCTGAACAAATACGGAGCTGGAACGGGAAGCGTCCGATTTATCTGCGGAACCTTCACCATTCACCGTGAGCTCGAGGCCGCGATTGCTGTCCTCGCAGGGACCGAGGCCGCACTCTCATATGTGTCGGCGTGGAATGCCAACGAAGGATTCACCGCCACTATAGTCGAGCAAGGTGACTTCGTTCTCTCGGACGCACTCAATCACGCATCGATCATCGATTCTCTAAGGCTCGCCAAAGCAATAACCAAATGTAAGACCGGTGTTTACGCTCATTCCGATATGACCGATCTTGCCGCCAGGCTCGAGAGCGCTAAGGACGCGAAGCGCCGCATCATATGGACTGACGGTGTCTTCTCGATGGAAGGCAGCATCGCGAAGCTCCCCGACATTCTCGAGATTGCGCGCAGGTACGACGCCATCGTCGTGATGGACGATTCGCATGCGACGGGTGTGCTCGGCGCCAGCGGACGTGGCACGGCCGAGCATTTCGGCGTCCTCGGCGAAGTTGACGTGATCACATCGACGCTCGGCAAGGCGCTCGGCGGCGCTGCCGGCGGTTTCGTTGCAGGACCGGAATCGCTTTGCGACATGCTGACGCAGCGATCGCGGCCACAACTGTTTTCCAATGCGCTGCCTCCAACCGTCGCGTCGAGCTCGCTCGCGGCGATCAAGTTTCTCAATGCGCATCCCGATCGCGTGAAAAAGCTGCGAGACAACGCAACGTATTTTCGTGAGCTCATCGTCGAAGCTGGGTTTAAGCCTCTTGCCGGCGAGACACCGATCGTCCCGATCATCGTGGGAGAAACGGCCACCGCAATCCGGATGAGTGAGATGTTGCTGCAGGAAGGCGTCTTTGTTACGGGATTCGGGTTTCCGGTGGTGCCTCAAGGGCAGGCGCGCGTTCGCTGTCAGCTCAGTGCAGCCCATTCGCGCGACGATATCGACGAAGCGATTTCCGCTTTCAAGACCGTCGGCAGGAAGCTCGGAATAATCTGAGAATCGTGTGACTTTCCCCGGTCGCACCAACGGCCGGTGGATCCACGAAGCCCCGCCGGCAGGGGTATCGTTACAATGCGAAAGACTAGTTGGATAAGGGCGGTACTGTTCGTTGCCGGGCTCGCGCCGGCGCGAGCCCGGCGCAGTCCATGCGCGAGTTTAATGACTCGTAATTCTGGGGAGTAAAAGCCGGAGTGTCGACGTTCTCCCAAACGCTCGGCAGCACGCATTCCACAGCCTCATATGGAGCTGAGTAGCTCATCACGTGCACGCGCGGAGGGCTCTTAGAACTGCGCTCTGTGGTCCTTGATTTGAGCGCGTCTCCCAAGAGCGATGATTGTCGTTCCTCTGTGGTCTCTGTGGTCTCTGTGTCAAACCTTCTATGATCGAGAATCCATGACTCGCGCCCGCGGAAAGCGGGACACATAAGGATTCCCGCGAACCAGGTATCTAAGCGGCCAATCGACCGCGCGTGAAATTCCAATGCGCGGGGTAGTTTCGATTTCGGAAGCACCGAAGGACCTTCCTTCCCGGATCGCGAGCGGCTTGCGCTGAAGCGCAACTCCATTGTGCGAACCATTGATCCCGAGCGCCTCGCAGAGCTTGCCGGGACCATTGGTAAGGTCGATCGCTTTCGGTTTGTCACCGCGTCGCCCTCTCATCAGCGCAATACCACTCACCGGCTCGACAGCGCGGACCAGAA
>JBDSBT010000151.1:0-7083 GCA_039921425.1 Gemmatimonadaceae bacterium
CACCCCTTGCCCTCCCCTTCCCCTCGTGGACGAAACTTTCGAAAACTGGGAAGGTGAGCGACAAAACCTGATGTCTCGGAAGATTTCCGAGCTCGGATTGGCGATCGCCGGCACCCGTGTCGAAAAATCCGGTGTCCGATAACCGCCAAAGAAAACGGCGGCTCCCAGTTGGGGACCGCCGCGTCATGCTACCGGGATGCTGGCGTTATGCTGTCATGCCACCTTTGAGGTTGGTTCGGCGTCCGGCTCAGGTGCTGGACCCCAGATATAGGCGCTAATGATAGGGCGCTGCTCTGCACGATCGCCTCTCGAGATGATGATGCCGATCGGTTCCTCCGATTCGGTGACTACACGAATTTTCTTCATATATGATTCCCGGGTTGCATGCCCAATCCATCGTTGGGCACGTAGCCTTAAAGCACTCCGGATGCCAAGTTCGGCGGCTAGCTTAACATGTTGTGTTTTCATGACTTATGGTAATGCGGCCTAGCGGGCGTAGTGCCAAGTGTAGCGGAATGACACACCTTGACGGGACACGTGTGCGCAAATGACACACAAAAGCTGTGCAGCTAGGCGACCTGCTTTCGGGCCAGAAAGCTGCGGGACGACGTGCCTTGGTCCACCACCGAGATAGTCCATCCTTTATAGTTGCGGCGCAGCTCGGAAAGAGATGGCTCCGCGTGGTTCTGGATCAGGGTGTCTACAAGGTGGAACCCGCCATCCTGCGTTGCGCTTTGGAGGATCGCGAAAACTTTCGATCGCTCGGCCGCCGTGAGACCGGCGAAGGCAGCCGGGGTGCAAACGACGGCGCTGAGCATCTCCTCGGGCGCCCATTCCTTGAGGCCTCCCTCAACGCTGGCAATTCGACCCGCAATCAGTCTCTCGTCGGCGGGGTTGAGCACGTCGTCGTTCGACGCTCTCGCGCTGATCGCCGTAACTGAACATCCCTGAGCGGCGAGATATCGCGCTGCGCTCGTTCCTTCGGCGCCTGCGACGAGAACGTGAGACCGCGGCTGGAAGTGAACTTCTCGAACCAGAGCACTGTCGGCCGATACGCCCCAATGCTCGGGGCGAAGAAACTCCGCTTGCTCAGCGCGGCGCTTGAGCTCACGCTTTCGCCAGGTGGCATAAGTCGGAATTCGCTGGCGCTTGCGAATGATCTTGTCAACTTCAACACACAGCAGGATTTCGTTCATCGCGAGCTGCGTTTGCGCTTGCAGGGACGCTACAGCTTCGTCTCCGATTTTGAGGAGGACGGTGCGGGAGATCGAGTCCTTGTACAACTCGATCTCGTTTTCGACGTACAGATCGTATTCATGCTTGAGCGATCGTGGTGCCGAAAAATCCATCATGCCGGGACAAAGGTGACGCGTGCTACTGGGCGCACTGCGGAGGAAGCTAGAACAACACGCTCACAATGCAAGTATTTTTTTCATCTCCTCCATCTCAAAATGCCAGAGCTACCAGAAGTAGAAGAAGCAATGCAGCGCCTGCGCGCTGCCGTTGAAGGACAGACCATCACGCGAGTGCGCACCCATCATCGGGCACTCGAGCGCCAGCTTCCCGCCTCAACCACGCGACGATTGCGCCAGCAGAAAATCACGCGGGTGGAGAGACGCGGAAAGCATCAGCTCCTGCATCTCGAAAACGGATCGGTGCTCCACGCGCATTTTCGAATGAACGGCGACTGGCTCATGGCTCGCGTCGACGAGCCGGTCCACAAGTTCAGCCGGGCGTCGATCGACTTGACCGATGGATCGCGGATCGAGCTTCACGACAGCCGCGCGCTCTCGTCACTGAAACTTCATCCGAAGGGAGAAAATCCGCTGCCGAAGCTGGGCATGGAGGCAAACGATCCGGCGCTCGACGCAGGATATCTTCGCACTGTCTTGTCAAAGCGAAAAGGTCCGCTCAAGCCGACTCTGATGGATCAAGCCGTGATTGCCGGGCTTGGAAATATTTACGCGGCCGAATCGTTGTGGGCAGCGAAGATCAGCCCGCGCGCTGTCTCATCCTCCGTCTCTCGGCAACGACTGGCAAAGCTGGCGGATGCAATCCACGAAGTACTCGAGAAGGAAGAGCGGGCCCCTGGACGGTATACCGACACTGAGAACCGCGACCGATTTCAAGTCTACGACAGGGAGGGCCACCCGTGTTCGCGATGCGGGGCGAAGATCAAGCGAATCCCTCAAGCGGGTCGGTCAACTTATTTCTGCCCTGCGTGCCAGCGATCCTAGTCCATTGCCTGAAGCAATGCGCCCTTGATGTAACCCGTTTCAGGAATTGTCAGAATTTCCGGATGATCGATTGACTGGCCGCGCACTTCCCGCAGCATGATGCGCCTTCCACTGTCGGCGGCAGCGGCCTCGAGCATTTTCATGAAGAGATCACGGCCGAGGTGGAAGCTGCAGCTCGCAGTGTAGAGCATTCCGCCGGATGAAAGAAGCCTCATCGCCCTCAGATTGATGTCCTTGTAGCCTCGCAGCGCGGCTGGCAGCGAGCCTCTGGTCTTCGCGAACGCCGGTGGGTCGAGAACGATTGTGTCGAATGTTGTTCCATCGCGTTCCCTGTCGCGCAGGTAGTCAAACGCGTTCGCCTCGATAAAATCAATGTTATCGAAGCCGTTGAGTTTCGCATTCAGCTTCGCGCGTTCCAATGCGTGCGCCGACGAGTCGAGCGCGGTGACAGTGTCTGCATTCCCGGCGAGATGCAACGCGAACGATCCGTGGTAGCTGAAGCAATCCAGCGCGCTGCCTTTTGCCGATTGTCCGGCAAGGTGACGGCTGTCGCGCTGATCGAGAAATGCCCCTGTCTTCTGGCCAGTCCAAGGTGCGGCGATGTAGCGAATTCCGTATTCATCTGCCTCGATCTCGGGCGGAACGTCTCCGTGGAGAAGCACCGTCTCGCGCTCGAGCCCTTCCTTGGACCTGAGCGGCACGTCATTTCGGGCGAGAACGCCGTCAACGCGCGTCACGTGCACGATTGCCTCGACGATCGCATCGCGGAACGTTTCGAGCCCGGCGCTCATGATCTGGATGACTGCCCACCGGTCGTACTTGTCCACGACCAGGGACGGGAGACCGTCACCCTCACCGTGCACGACGCGATAAGCGTTGGTGATGGAATCCAGTCCAATGCGGCGCACAAACGCTTCCTGGATTCGGGTCTGCCACCACACTTCATCGATACTGGCCCCTGGATCGGTGTCGAGGAGGCGCAGCGAGATCTCCGATTTTGGGCTCCACAGAGCCCAGCCGAGCTTCCGGTTTCTGTTGTCCCTGACGAGTACGACCCCAGCGGGCACATCCGGACGCTCGGATACATCACTCCGGTAGATCCACGGGTGGCCGGACTCCAAGCGGCGCATTCCCTTAGACGTGACGACGGCGGTCTCGTTCATCCCGAAATGTACAACCAGCGGGTTTGATGTACGGTTCTTGCCTTACGCACGGGCATGGTCAGATACTTTCCGATCGTCCTGGCCGGTGCGGCTGGTGCGCTGTATGCTCGCGAGCGTAGGGCTCGCATTCGCCTGGAGCGACTTGGGGCAGCAACCCTTGAGACATTGCTCGATGCCATCGACGCGAATAACGCAGACACCGGCGCACATGTTCGGCGCGTAGCGAACTATGCGCTGCTGCTGGCCGACGCCGCCGACGTAGACGAGAAAATGAAGCGTAGCGTCGAGCGCGTTGCGCTGTTTCATGACATCGGGAAGATCGATGGAGCGCTCACCGACATCATCAACGAAACGACAAAGCTGACGCCCCAGGAGCGACGCGAAATAATGACTCATCCTCGCAGCGGTGCGCGGGTTCTCGAGCCGCTCTCTGCTTTCTATCCCGACCTCGCGGACGGGGTTCTCAGCCACCATGAGTGGTGGAACGGAAAAGGCTATCCGCGCAAACTAAAGGGAACGCGAATACCGTTTTCAGCGCGAATAGTGGCTATTGCCGATACTTTCGACGCCATCACACACTCCCGCTCGTATCGAGATGGCAAGTCGATCCGCTACGCGGCAAACGTTATCTCGAATGGCCGCGCGACCCAGTTCGATCCCGATCTCGTAGACCTGTTCCTCAGTCCGCCGGTCATTGACTCGATCACGGCTTCGATGCGAAAGGTAGTTGGCCCTCGAAGAGCGCAGAAAACTCGCCGAGCGAAGAGGGAGACTCAGGGGGTACCGGACATCACCTTCCGATGGCGGACGCCAAAGCCTCCGCTGCTGAAAAGGGATCGCTGACACCGAAGATCGAAGATATCACCGCAACTCCCGATGCACCTGAATCGATCGCGGAGCGTGCATTTTCGGGAGTGATTCCCCCGATCGCGATTGCGGGAAGTCCAGTCAGGTGAGCCAGACGCCGGAATTCGCCCAACCCGATAGGCGTTCCCGCGTTGGTCTTTGAGCTAGTTGCGAAAACCGGTCCGACTCCCACGTAGTCGGCGCCACTGACTCTCGATGCTTCTTCGTTGGAACCAACCGAAGCACCGATGAAAAATCCCGGGGGTGCAATAGATCTGGCGGCGCATACGGGGATGTCATCCGCGCCGAGGTGAACGCCGGCGGCTCCGGCGGCGATGGCGACATCCAAGCGGTCATTCACAATTACAGGGACGTTCACAGTCTTGATGAGCTCTCGCGCTACTCCCACCAGATCGCGAGCCGCGACATCTTTGAGTCGAAGCTGCAAACATGTCGCTCCGCCTCGCACTGCTGCCGATGCGCGCGCTATCAGTCCCGACTGTCCGTCGCGGACATTATCGGTGATAGCAATGAGACGGAGCCAGGAGGTGTCGGTCATTACTGCCGGGTGATCATGGACAAAAGATTGTGCGCGCTTCGCGGTGCGACAACTGTAGAGTATGATTCGGGAGAGCAGATCGCCGGTGCGACGGCCGAGCTGCTGACTGAGATCATGCAGCGAAACGGCCTCGCGACAGGTGATGTGATAAGCGCGATCTTCACCGTGACGCCTGACATCGTCAGCGATTTTCCGGCACGGGCGGCCCGCAATCTGGGATGGGATGAAATCTCTCTGCTCTGTACCACGGAGATCCCCGTGACTGGAGCGCTCGCGCGCTGCATTCGAGTTCTGATTCATGCAGAGAGCGATCGTGACAGGGCGAGTCTTCGTCACGTGTACCTTCGCGGCGCGAAATCGCTGCGCCCTGACCTTCTCAGCGAATAGACCGCACCGATTTTTTTGCCTGGTCGTGTTCGGTAAGAGTTCTTCGGAATTCGTGATGCCCGTCAGGCGCTGCCACGAAATACAGGTAGTCCACATTCGCGGGATTGAGGGCGGCAGCGATGCTGGCTGATCCAGGGGATGCAATCGGGCCAGGGGGAAGACCGGAATACTTGTACGTATTGTAGGGAGAATCCGTCTCCAGATCCTTCAACAGAACGCGTGGAGTGTGACGTCCCAGCGCGAACTGCACCGTGGGGTCGGCCTGGAGAAGCATCCCCGCCTTCAGGCGATTGAGATAAACAGCAGCGATCACGGGCCGTTCTTCTGGACGACGCGCTTCACGCTCGATGATCGAAGCAAGCGTCATCGCCTTGTTCCGGTCGAGCCCGATCGAGTCGAGTCGCGCATTCCAGGCGGGTTTCCACTGTCGCTCGAACCCTCTGACCATTTCCGTAATCGCTTGGCGAGCCGTCGTTCCGACTGGGAAAGCATAAGTATCGGGGAAGACGTAGCCCTCGAGAGTCTCGGCCGAGGCACCGACGCGATTCCGCAACGCGGGGTCCCGCGCGGCGGCGGTGACTGAATCGACAGGCACCTGAAGTGTTTCGCTGAGCAGCGGGACGATTTGAAAGAGACCAAAGCCTTCAGGAATCGTCATCGTGCTCACGAGTCCTTTCCCGCCATTCAGCGCCTCGACGATGTCGGCCCACGGTGTGCCACGCTTGAGTAGATACGTGCCCGGCTTGATGTTACGGTCCTCTTTCCTGAATCGCGCATACATGCGAAAAAGAAACGGCGAACCGATGAGTCCGGCGTGTTTCAGGGAGTCAGTCGCAACTGCGAAGCTCGAGCCTCGAGGGACGATTACGCGAATTGGCGCGCCGCGAGGGGTCGGAGCGCAGGCTGCAAGAGATGCCAAGGCAAAGATCTCGAGGCGTCGTTTGGTCATTCCGTGACGTTCAGGGCATTCTGAAGGAGAACCGCGGCTGCCATCGCATCGACGTCGCCTTTTCGCCCGCGAATGGAACCGTCCATCTCGCGAATAACTCGCAGCGAAGTGGCTGTTGTGAACCGCTCGTCGAGGTAACGCACTGGGAGGTTCGTGCGCTTGCCCAACTCATCGCCCACCCGCCGCACTTCGGCGGTCCACGTCGTTTCGCTTCCGCCACCGTCCAGTGGCAGACCGACCAGGAAACCGCGTGCTTCCATCGCTTCAGCTCGCCTGATTATTTCCGCGATCGGGGCTCGCTTGCCTGCGCGACGCGCGATGAATCCTGCCGGGGTGGCGATCATGCCGATAGTATCGGCAATTGCCAGACCGACTCGCTTTTCTCCGTAATCGACGGCAAGAAAACGGGCGAGGGTCGCGTTCACGCTCCGCCTTGCGCCATTTGTTGAAAGAATTCGGCGTTGTTCTTCGACTTCTTCATCTGTCGCAGCAGGAACTCCACCGCTTCAGCTTCCGGCATATCAGCAAGAAACTGGCGGAGCAAGGTTACCCGATTGATCTCTGCCTGCGTGAGGAGCAGCTCTTCCTTTCGCGTGCCGGACTTCAGTATGTCGACCGCGGGGAAGACTCGCCGGTCGGCGATCTTTCGATCGAGCACGAGCTCCATGTTGCCGGTTCCCTTGAACTCCTCGAAAATCACGTCGTCCATGCGGGAGCCGGTCTCGGTGAGAGCGGTCGCGATAATAGTGAGCGATCCGCCGCCGTCGATCTTGCGCGCACTTCCGAAGAAACGCTTCGGCTTGTGGAGACCAGCGGCGTCCACTCCGCCGGACAGAATTTTTCCCGACTGAGGCGCGGTCGTATTGTGCGCGCGCGCAAAACGAGTAAGTGAGTCGAGAAGAATCACAACATCTTTTCCGCTTTCGACGAGGCGCTTTGCCT
>JBDSBT010000152.1:0-8399 GCA_039921425.1 Gemmatimonadaceae bacterium
CCGATCAGGTAATGAAGGTGGTGCCACGCCATACCGCCGATCGGCCCACGGATGAGATAGCCAAGTACCACTATTCGCAGGCGATCACCAATAGCCGTGGCAGTCTCGATCAGGCGAGAGCGGCGCCTCGGCCTCGACGCTCAGTCGCCGTGAGGCGGGCACCGGGCAGGAGTGAAATCCTCTCCCGGTCGACGTCAGCGGCCTCAACGGACGCCGTGACATTTGGTGAAGCATGGCCCTTCGCCTTCGCGATTTTGATTGCCGTGAGCGCCTCCCGGACCGCACCCATGGCACTTGCGCATTCCTTCAGCGAGCGAATCGCAAGCACGAGAAAAGCCATCCCCATTCCGATTCCAGCCACAAGATTTCCCTGAGCGAGTGCGGTTGCCGAGAGCAGCGCCGTGACCGTCGCAACGCCGACAGCCGTTGGGGAGAACAGAGGCCAGAACTTGAAACGAGCGAGCTGGCGTCCCTGTCCGTGTTCCTCGATTGCGAGCAGCAGCCGTGCGGACGCAAGCAATCCGCGACGGAGCTCAAGATCCCACCGGTCGAAGTCGCCGCCGCGAAGTACGCTGGTGCCTCCGTCGCGAAAGTCGGCTTCGAGCTCGGACAGCCAGACAGCAGGCTCTTTCCAACCCTCTGACCAGATTGACTCGATTCTGGTGCGAGGCATAGCCAGTGCCGCACTGGTGTGACGCCAGGGCGACAGGCCCCACTGCAATCGGCCGTGGAGCCGTGCCATCGGTTGCAGGAAATGAAGGAGGCCAGTCAACAAATAGCGTTTCGCCCTGCGCGGCCCACTCGCGCTCGGGGTGGGAAACGTAGCGCGAGACGCCGAAACGGCCGCCTGAATCAGCGACGCACCTAGTGCCAGCCCGACAAGTGGAAGCGCCACCAGAAGCGGCGCCCAGAAGAGTCCGACCACCGACAGGACAAGCAGCGCAACAATGATCAAATACCATTCCGGCAGGGAGAGCAATGCCCCGAAGCCTCGTGGCAGCGGCTGGTACACTGATTGGAACAGCGCGCTTCCCCACGTGCCATGATAAATGCGGCGGCGCGGCGTGAAAAACTGGGTAAGATGGTCGGCGTAGATTCGGCCCGCCCAGCTGACGTGTCCGGCGGAATTGTATTTCTCCGGCCACTTCTTTTCGAGCATCGCCTCGGCCTTGCCGTAGCCCCATTGCTGCCGCAGGTACGCTCTGGCTGACGATCTCCGCTGATGCCAGACCACGGCGGCCGGTGTGAACCCGAGGGTCCAGCCACGTTCTTGAATACGCCAACAAACATCGACGTCGTCTCCCGCAACGCGGAAATTCGGATCGAACCCGCCCACTTCCTGAAGCACCGAGCGACGGAAAGACATGTTGCATCCCGGAATGTGCTCGGCGATGTCATCCGTCAAGAGGACGTGTATCGGGCCACCCGGTGCGTTGGCCACCGCCTCGGCGGTTTCGCCATTGTCGGGCGGCGCGATATTGGGACCGCCAACGCCAACGAAGTCGCCAGTGCGGAACGCAAGCGCGAGATAGCGAAGCCAGTGCTGGTCGGGCCATGCATCGTCGTCGATGTAGGCGACAATATCTCCGGTAGCCGCATTCGCACCCGCATTTCGCGCGGCGCTGAGTCCCTGATTCTTTGTCTGAACCAGCCTTACCCCCGGGTAGCGACTAACGATTGCCGCGGTGTTATCAACAGACCCGTCGTCAACTACAATCGTCTCGAAATCCGGATAATCGAGAGCCGCGATGCCTTCGCAGCATTGGGCGATCGTGCGTGACCCATTGTATGTACAGACCACGACTGAAATCCGGGGCCATTCTGAATCGGCGCCGAACGGAACCTCGGCGAAGGCCCGTGCGACTTCTACCATGGCGCGCTTCGGCCGCCGGTCACGGGTTGTCAGCCCGAAGCCCCAATCGAGAATGTCCGCTCCTCCCCGGTGCCACTCGTCGGTCCAGGAAAAAGTGAATGCCCCCGCACAGCCCGATGAGAACGCAGTGCGGATCTGCCAGGCAAGTGTTTCGGCCTGCCGATCTTCGCCGTGCCGAATGCTGTCGAGCCCGATCTCGGCCAGTACCAAGGGCCGATCACCGGACAGATTGTGGAGCCGCTTGAGGTAATCGGTGAGTTTCGGCTGCGACTCCAGAAATACGTTGAAACAGACGAAATCACCGGGCGGCTTCAGATACTCGGTTGTCGGGTAGTTCACATAACTGACCAGACAGCCCGGGTCTTCCTCCTTGACGGCGGCATAGAGCCGCTTGAGGAATCGTTCGATTTTCTCAGGTCCATACCATCGCACAATCGATGATGGAATTTCGTTACCGATCGTAAACGAGAGCAACGCGGGATGGCCGGCGCATTCCCTGACGCTGTCCCTGACTCGGGCCTCAATCGACTTGCGCACATTCCGCTCGAGGAACGCGACGTGCTGTTCCCAGCCGAAACCGACCATGACGCTGAGGCCGTGGTCATGCGCGACGTCGAGTAACCATCGAGGCGGGACTGTATATGTCCTGATCGCATTCGCTGACATCCGGGCGATCTCAGCGAAATCCGCGGCGACTGTTGCTCTGTCGTGATAGAGAGAACCGTGAGCGTCAGGCGCGAACGGTCCATAGGTTACGCCGCGGATGAAAATCTTCTCGTCGCCGACGAAAATAAACTTGCCCCGAACCTCGGGCCTTTCACCGGCGACCGCTACTAATCGCTCGTCCCGCGCGGCAGCGGTGTCTTGCTGCCCCTGCGTTTTCAGGATGTTGGACGGGGGGCGAGTCGCGTCGATGTCAACGAAAGTCAATGAATGACTCGACAGTCACTAGTATGATCATTAAATCCCGCAGGGAAGCGTAGGCGTAATGGCGAGGTGGCCGTACCATGAATCAACGTTTTTCTTGCTAATGATTGAGGGTCAATCTAAGACAAATGAGCTCATGCCGCGCCCAGTAATTTCAAGTCGTCGGGTGATCCTGAATGCTGACGATTTCGGGCTCACACCGGGCATAAACGCGGGTATAATCGAGGCGCACACCTCCGGGATTGTATCGAGCACGAGTCTGATGGTTCGAGCACCGGCAGCCGAAGCAGCGGCCAGCGCAGCTGCCCAATGTCCGACTCTCTCTGTTGGCCTGCATCTCGATCTAGGCGAGTGGGAGTTCGTGGGCGGGGAATGGGTCGCGCGATATGAGCGCGCTCCACTGACCGACGGACTCCGGGTTGCGGCAGAGGTCAACGCCCAGCTCGAGAGATTCCGGCGACTCACGGGCAGGAATCCAACACATGTTGACTCGCATCAACATGCTCACCAGAACGAGCCGCTACGCTCGATCGTTTTGGACCTTGCGAGACAGATTGGCGTTCCCGTGCGACACTTTTCGCCGAACGTCGTTTACGTCGGAGATTTCTACGGTCAAAACGAGACCGGTGACGCCTTTCCGGAGCGGCTAACTCCGCGATTTCTTTGCGGCCTCATCGAATCCGTGGGCGACGGAATCACAGAGCTCTGTTGTCATCCCGCACAGGTCGTCGATTTTGATTCGACATATGCAGCGGAACGTTTGAGCGAGTTGGCGTGTCTGCGGGATCCGAGCGTGAGAGCCGCAATGGACAGTGCGGGAATCGCGCTTGTCTCGTTTGCTGATGTCGAGGCCGGGCGGGAATGACCCGGCAGGAATCCCGTTCGTCATAAGCCGAGACGTTGCAGCAGAGGGCGCAGCACGACTTCGGACCGAAAGAATTCGTAGGCAATTTCTCGCGCTGCCCGGCTGTGGCGAATGAAGTCGCTGGCGATTGAATCAAACGCCGCCACAACGTCATCGGGGCAATTAAATGCGAAGAGTCCTTCTCCCGTGGGCAGGACGGTGCCGAAGCCGGTGTCCTGGGTGACGACTGGGCGTCCGGCCGCCAGATAGCACGCGCTCCGCTCGCTGAACCAGCCACTTCTCAGTCGGATGTTGAGGTCGCGCGCAACGGTAAATTCACCGCTCGAGGACTGGATGTAATCTCGATAATTCCAAGGGTCAGTCGAGATCGCGCTGCCGTCCGTCACGCGCCAGCCGTGCTCACGGAGAAGCCCGCGCGCGTTGTCAGGCATGGAGAACGCCGCGACGGTGGCTCCCCCCGCGTCGTACTCGTCCGCTTCGGTGAGATTAGTGGCGAGCTCGATCGGCTGCGCGATCCGTCTCGGGATATCGATGAATTTCAGGAACTCGTGGTGCTTGCTCCATTCGTACAACTCTCCCTCGAACTCGATCTCTCTGCCTCGCTGCAGCCAGTTGCCAATCGTGGTGAATTCGTCTCTCGTCGGAGGGCCGCAATCCCACAGATCCATCAGAACTGGCTGGCGAGTTGTCGCTCGGTGATTAGGAAGCGCCGGGATGCGGCAGTCAACGCGGCCGATGTTCTCGCCGTAAGTGACCGAGTCATCGTGCTCAGCAAGCACTTCTCGCGTATCTCCGATACCTGTTACGTGCGAGAGCTCGCGATACACTGGATCAGTGCCGAAGAGCACAAGGCGCCTCACCTTGAGACCTTCCTGGTCGAGTCGCGTAGCACCGGCGATGTTGAACACCGCGTCAGCATCTGCGAGAATCGCTTCAGCTTTTGCCGCTTCGATGCCAAACCACGCCTTGTCGGAATAGCTTCGACGGTACGCCCATCGGCCAGCGAAACCAAACCGCTCGGCGACTCGAGCAAGGTAGGGGACTGCGTAGTCGGAGTCGCGAACCTTGCGTTGCCGAACCGGATCGTACGGCCAGTCAGAGGTCGTCTCGAAATAATAAACGTCGTGACCCAGACGCTGAAGACCAACGGCGACCTGCATCGTCATCCACGCCATGCCGGCATACGCGTCGGAAGCAAGCGTGCCGAGCACAACGAATCTTGCCACTACAAGCCGAGCCAGCGGGCAATGATGTTGCGCTGAATCTCGGACGTGCCGGAGTAGATCGTGCTAGCGAGTGAGTCGCGCAGCGCGCGCTCGGCCTCATGCCCTTCGACAACGGCGGCTTCACCGAAGATCGTTGATGTCGCGCGCGCTGCGGCGACGTACGCTTCGCTGATGACTAGCTTCGCAATGGCGGCGTCCATCGACACAGTGCGCGACTTGTCGAGAAGCGACGCGGCTCGGTAGAGCATTGCACGCGAGGTATCCAGTCTCACCTTCATGGTCGCAATCGCGTGCGACACGCCCTGGGATTTGCCGATCGCCTCGCCGGCAACCTTGGTTGTTCGCGCGTGCCGCACAGACAACTCGAGCAGCCGGTCCATTGCGCCGACGTGGATCGCACCGAGGCAAACGCGTTCCCAGTCCATGGATTGTGCGAAGATCTGTCCGCCTGCGCCTAAGGCGCCGATGGCCGCAGACGCCGGCACAATCGCGTCTTCGAAGATCACTTCGCTCATGTGACTGGTACGGAGTCCAAGTTTCTGAAACGGAGGTCCGGTCCGAAACCCGGGAGTGCCGCGTGTAACGGCGAATGCCGTTACTCCGCCGTGGAATCCCTTGTTGCTGTCGGTCTCGGCATAAGTAACGACGATGTCGGCGCATGGCGCATTCGACGCGAACACCTTCGTCCCATTGAGGCGGTAGGATTCGTCTACCGGCTCGGCGCGGGTTTTGAGCGCAAACGCATCGGATCCTGTTGCGGGCTCGGTCATCGCGTTTGCCGCGATCAGCGTGCCATTGCTCAGGCCAGGTAGAAGATTGTGTTTCTGGTCATCGGTCCCGTGTTTCCAGATGGGAACCACGCACGCGAGGAGATGCGCGCAAATCGAAAAATTGAATCCCGCATCGCTCGATCCGTAGCCAAGCGCTTCGAGCGCGATAACTGCGGAAAGCGAATCGAGTCCGCGACCCCCGTACTCGCTCGGCACGAGCAACCCGGGCAGGAGATGGTCTCCGGCCTTTACCCAGAGATCTCTCGAAAAAGTCTGAAACTGATCACGGTCGGCCGCGCCGGGATCTATCTCCGTCCGGGCAAAGCTTATGATTTCTTTTCTGAGAGCATGCTGCTCTGCGGTCAGCGAGAAATCCAAATCAGCTGTGCACTGGGCGGAAAATCGTCCGCGGCAATGGCTTGAAGCCCTGAAGATCGTGGGGCGTCACGGCCGCGTTTAGACGGTGGCCGTCGCGATACCGGCGGGCCTGCCATTCAATTTTCTGAAGGCCTGAAGACCCGGTGACGGCTCATCCATGTAAACGCGGCCAGCGAACATGTCGATGCAGTCATCAGTGAATCGGCTGTGAACGTACACGGCGAATGCGAGTGGCTGATTCCAGAATGCATCGATGAGCTCCTGGATCGTGTCCATCCCCATGGTCGACTGTCGCTCGAACGCCGCAAACGGGTTTGCGTCTCCGGTGCTCTCACCCGCCAGGAACTCGGCGATCGCGGCCGCGCCGAGCTCGGCTTCTTTCATGGCGAAGAACATCCCGAAAGAAAAAACCGGATCGATGAACCGGTGGGAATCGCCAATGCACAGGAAGCCCTTCCCGGTGAAGCGGTCAACGTGGTACGAGTAGTTCGACGCAGCGCGCGCCTCCTCAGTGAGTTGGAGGTCCGGAACGCGACGCTTTAACTCCGGATTCAACTCATCGAGCTCGCGAACGAGAAAGTCGTGTTTGCTCTCGTTGCAGCTCGCAAAATAGCTCGCTGGGACGACCACCCCGACGCTGACGGTTTCATCATCGATCGGAATGAACCATGCCCAGTGATGCTTTTTCTGGTAAAAGATCAGCGTGTCGTTTCCATCCGGACCGGGATCACGAATTGCGTTTTTTACCTGCGAAAAGATCGCAACTTGATTGGAGTAGTTGCCGCGTTCCTTCTTGCTTGTAACTCCAGCCTGACTGAGGAAGGTGCCCTGACCAGATGCATCGACGACGACGCGCGCCGACACGACGTCTATCTCGCCGTCAGCGCGGCGGACCTTGACGCCCGTCACAGCGTCCCCGTCGCGGACTGGTTCGATCGCCTCGCCATCAATAACCGCGACGCCGCGAGCCTTTGCTGCATCGAGAAGCATCGCATCGAAGTCACTTCGTCGTACCTGCCACGTGCTGTTGGCGAACAGCTGTCCATCGGGGCCCCGACCCTTCACCGGGACATAAAAAGGGGTATTCCCACGCGGCCCAAAAACGCGTGTCCCCCATTTAACTGGATGAGCGTACTTTGACATCTCTGCCTCGAGACCGAGCGTGCTGACGCAATTGCCGCATTCGCCGGTCATTGATTCGCCGATGTGGTAACGAGGGAACTTCGTCTTCTCGATGAGCACCGAGTTGATGCCGGCCTTTTCGAGATACAGTGCGCACGCCGCTCCCGCTGGGCCCGCGCCGATGATGGCGACGTCGGTAGTGATCATTCGGGCGCAGCGACCAGCGGCGCGCGTGATCGTGAAGCCGGGTGTGTTGTCTGGAGCTCTTCGAGCGCGCGGTCTCGTGTCTCGACTCCGGCAAACAGCAACAATATCCCCGAGATCGCGACTGGTACCGCAACGACAAGCGCGATGAGCCTGAAGCCTGGCACGAGGGAAAGCAGAATGACTGCGGCCGGTGGGGCGATGATTCCACCAACTTTGCTGCTGCCGGCTGCCCAGCCGCTTCCGGTACCGCGAAACGCGGTCGGGTAAACCTCAGCCGTGTACGGTGACAGCATGGAAATTATTCCTCCGCTACCAATGAGTAGAAGTACCATCAGCGGCATCAACATCGACATGTTTTGTCCGCCTCCGCCAGGATCAACCACAGCGAATGCAACGAGCGCGAGCGTCGTGATTGCAGCGAAGAGGACCATTGTTTTGCGGCTGCTCCACATTCCGTATAGATAAGCGACGAGTATCGTCGCCGGCACCGCAATCAGCGCCGACCAGAACAGTAGCTTGCTCGCGCTGCCGCCGTCCAAACCGCGATCGCGCAGAATTGTGGGCGTGAACGTCATGAAGCCCCAGTTGACAAGACCCCATGCGCCGCCATACAGGCCAACTGTAATCGTGTGCAGCAGGTACGGGTGGCGAAAGAGGCTGATCAATCGTGATTCGGACTTGCGGTCATTCACCAGCGCTTCCTCGTCGACCGATTCACGGTTGTCGTCTCGCCGTGTGAGGACGACTCCGTAGCGGCTCATCACCGACTCGGCCTCATCGATGCGGCCGTGCTCGAGTAGAAATCGCGGCGATTCGGGAATCCATCGATTCAGCACCAGCATCAGCAGCCCGGTCGGAAGCCCCGCAAACCACAGAATGCGCCACGTGTAACGCGGCTCGAGCAAGGCCGCGAGACCGCTGGCAATGAGATATCCGCCAACCGTTCCCATTCCGCCGTGAAGCACAACGAGCCAGCCGCGTCGTTTGGCCGGCATCGATTCCGTCATGAGCGCATAGACGATTGGAAGCAT
>JBDSBT010000153.1:0-5548 GCA_039921425.1 Gemmatimonadaceae bacterium
TTTTGCTCAGGAACAACTCTGCAGATACGATAATGGTGGAAGCAATAAATGTATCGGTGTATGACCGTGACCAACGCCTGGTGCTTCGCCGTTTAATTGATGACAATGGATCGAGCCCAAGCATCGAGACTGTGCCGCGTCGGCGTATCGCGCCCGGCGGCAGAATCCTGATATTCAACCCGTTCCACACCTTCACGACAGAGACGGAGCTTCACGAGCTGCGCTATGAATTCCGTCTACGTTCAGGTAAGCGATCGGATACCGTCAACATCAAGATTAGTCCGAGCGCATTCGAACACAAAACCAGGCTGAGGCTACCACTGAGAGGTGCGATCATCGTCTATGACGCACACGACTACTACGCTCACCATCGTCGGTTGAATTTTGCGGATGCAATGGGACAGCAGCTCGGCATCAACGCCAACTTCATGCGCTACGCGTATGACTTCATTCCGGTGGACTCACTGGGTAACATGAACAAAGGCGACATTGCTCTCAATGAGTCATGGCTTGGCTTCGGTGCTGAAGTGCTGGCTCCCGGAAACGGACGCGTTGTACAGCTCAATGATCGTGCAGCAGACGATCGCCAGATTGATATGGCAGCGGTAATGAAGGAGCCCATTGCGTTGTACGGCAACTACCTTGTCATTGACCATCTCAACGGCGAGTTCAGCCTGCTTGGTCACATCAAGCAAGGCAGCGCACGAGTTCACCTTGGAGAGATGGTGAAGGTCGGAGAGCATGTGGCGGATGTTGGCGCAGCCGGCAGCTCCTCGATGCCGCACCTTCATTACGAATTGCGCACCGCCGGGGGTGTCAGAGGTGTCGAAGGACTACCTTCGTACTTCGAGGACTACGTTCGGCTTGTTGGATCGCGCCGGATCAGCGTAAAAAAGGGAACGCCGCTTTCTGGTGACGTTGTGCGTCGGAATGAACACATCCCTCGCGCTCCCCGCTGAAATGGAACACAGCAAGCCATCCCGCAAATAGGGCAAAAGCCGCTTTTCAATTCGGGATCTGGAAGATCTGCGCCGTCGCAGCGCCGTCCCCCCGCCGTCCGCTGACGAATCGTTACAACGAGTGCAGCACCTCTCGCAGCGTCCGCGCGACGCTAACCCAGTCGTATCGCTCACGCGCAATGTCAGCTAGCGTAGTTTTGTAGGTCGTTCCAAGCTCGAGGGCGCGTGGTATCTGTTTCACGATGTCGTAAACCGTGTCAGAGAGACCCAGCTTCATCGTTGCGCCCACCTCACTCGGCAGGCCGGCCGAAACCGCGTCGATGCTTGCGGCCATTCCGCCAAAATAAGTTCCAAGAGGGAAGGAGCCTGACGCGAGCGCCTCTAGAAACACCAACGGGCCCGCCTCTCTCACGATCGACGGAAAAACGCCGACGTCACAGCAGGGAAAAAGAAAACGCAGCTCCCGGTGAGTGAGATATCCGGTGAAGATCACCGTATCGGGCTTCAAAAATCTCTGAGCCGATTCGAAATACTTCTCTTCCTCACCTCGTTGAGCGAGCCGGTCAAAGAATTGTGTCAGTTCAATGATATCGTCGGTTGAGTCTTCACCCTCCGGAGCACCTTCGATCCAGCGGCCCCACGAAACAATGTTGCGAACGAGCGCCATGTCTCCAGCTCTAAGTCCCTTTACCAGTGCTTCCAGAGGCTCACGGAGCGGTCCATGACCAACGATTACGAGGCGGAGATCCGGTACCTCGGCCAGGATGAGCGGGAGTGCCGCTACTACGCACTGGATCCCTTTTGGCGAGATGATTCTTCCCGTGAAAAGAAGCACCGGATCGCGGGTCCAATCCACCGAGTGAAGCTTTGGTTCGACATCGGCATCGGGTGACTTGCCATCGTATCGCGCATTGTCACTGATCGCCGACCACAGTTCATTCCTGCCCAGCGAAAACAGTATCCTCGAGTGCCTGCGACTGAGCCACGGTCTTGCCGCGCGGAACACCAGCTAGGGAGCTCGTGAGGAAATCGATGTTCTGCCGTCGGTTTTCGCGAGCAACAGGCTCGAACTGCGCCGCATCTACACCGAGGTGCAGCCCGGTGAATTTCGAGTCGATTCCTGGAAGGTCATTGAAGACGTTCGCGACTCGGTCGCGCATTTCGGTCCCGATCACGAAGATGCGGCCGGCGTCAGCCAGAGCGGAGGACGCATATCGACGGAAGCGATCGTCCTTCTTTACCGCGTACTCGATGCCGCTTCCGTGAGGCATGATTGCGTACGGGATACCTGTCTCCCTGCTAACCCGTTGCGCGACAACAGCCATCAACACGACATGATTCGCGTGGATCGCGAAGATGTCATGCTCTTTCACGATCTTCCGGACAACTGCAACATTGCGCTCGATGTATTGTTCGATCTCGTCGTCCGGCAGCTCGACCATGGGAACGACGCGGTCGTACTCCTCGTACTTGTCCTTCACGAAGACGGGAAGCGTTTCGCCGATTTCCGGCTGGTGGAGGACGCATTTGCCCGGATAGCGTGTTTCGCGCTGAAGCTTCGTTTCAATCTCGCCGGTCAGCCGGTACCTGTACGCCTCCGCGATAGCGTCATAGCGCTCAGGATGATTCTCCTGGCAGACGAGATGGACTGTTTCCGCGCTGCGAGACAGGGCGGTGATGATGGATCGTGTCCACAGGTTGCTGCCTGAGCCTTCGAGCAACCAGCCGTGAAGCAGACAGATCATCGGATACTTAATTCGGTAATCAGAGTATGCTGGACGCAGAGCACATGCAGGTTCCTATACAATGGTGCACGCGCGTGAATGCTACCGCCTAGGCGGCCGCTGCCGGGAGACGTAAAACCGCCCTTTCCGTCAACGCTGTTTCAATCTGCACCAAGGTAGCCAAGACGGATCGAGGGTTCAGGCCGGCGCCCTCGATATGCACATTTTTTCCTGCGCGGCAGGAAGTCAGTGGGAAGAACTTCTGGAATCTCACTTGGTCCTTAGAGATCGTGGAGCCGCACGTTGGTATGCTTTGGCGCGAGGCGGCCCTCGCCGCCGCCTAAATCGGAAACACGCTGAGTCGGCCTTCATTGATGCCTTGTGAGGGAGTGGCCACTGGATGCGTTTTACTACCCTATACTATAGAATAGGCTGATCGCACGGTCCTTTCTTCAACAATACCCTGCTTGACCGAACCAACGTTTCGTGACCAGCTCCAGGCCTCGTTAGGCGCACCCTACACCATTCAGCGTGAGCTGGGCGGGGGCGGCATGTCCCGGGTATTTCTCGCGCGTGATGACTCACTTGGCCGGGACATCGTCATCAAGGTCCTTCCACCGGAACTCGCCGCGGAAATGTCGGCGGAGCGGTTCACGCGCGAGATCAAGCTCGCTGCAGCGCTTCAGAACCCGCACGTTCTGCCCGTTCTTTCGGCTGGAGTTGCGAACAGGCTTCCCTACTACACGATGCCGTTCGTGCGCGGAGAGTCGCTGCGGGCTGCAATGACCAGCAAGTCACTTGCTACTGACGACGCGCTTGGCATCCTGCGCGACGTTGCGAAAGCGCTCCGTTATGCGCATGGCGAAGGTGTCGTACACCGTGACATCAAGCCGGAGAATATTCTGTTGTCGAGCGGCAGCGCGGTGGTCGTAGACTTCGGAATTGCGAAAGCGCTTTCGGCTTCGCGAACAGAGGCTCCTGGCGGCACACTCACGGTCGTGGGAACTTCGATCGGAACACCGGCGTACATGTCGCCTGAACAGGCTGCTGCTGATCCGAACATCGACCACCGTGCGGATCTGTATGCATGGGGAATCGTCGCCTACGAGCTGCTCGCCGGACGGCATCCATTCCACGGAAGGATAACTCCCCAGCAATACCTTGCAGCGCACCTGTCGGAAACGCCACCGTCACTGCGACAGCTCACTTCCACCGTTCCAGACGCAGTCGTGGACGTGATCATGCGCTGCCTGGAAAAAGATCCGAATCGCCGGCCACAATCTGCCGACGAGGTTCTGTCGCAGATCGGCAGCGCGACTACATCGGGTAGTCTGTCACCGCTTTCAAGAAACCGATCGAAGGGGTTAGTGGTTGCTGTAGCAACGATTCTCCTGCTCGTTGGAGGTGTCGCTTTCTGGAAAGCTCGTTCAACCACCGCCGGACGCTCGAAGATCATGCTTGCGGTTCTGCCGTTCGAGAATCAGGGACCTGCAGAACAGGACTACTTCGTCGATGGACTCACTGACGCCGTGAATGGAAAGCTCGCCGGATTGTCGGGCGTGAGCGTGATCGACCGGCGAAGCACGCTCGCGTATCGCAAGACAACGAAACCGGTGAAGCAGATCGGCAGCGAGCTCGGCGTGCACTACGTCCTGGCCGGTGTAGTGAGATGGGCGAGGGGAACATCGGGCTGGCGTGCGCAGGTAATGCCGACGCTCGTCAGCACGAGCGATGCGACGACCAAATGGGCAGGCGAGCCAGTGATCGTTTCATCCGACGATCCATTCTCCGCGCAGACTGAGATTGCAACCAAGGTTGCAGGAGCCCTGCAGATAGCACTGGGTGCTGATGAGAAGCGTGACCTTGCCGAGCGTCCGACGCAGAACGTCGAGGCGTACGATGCGTATCAGAGGGGGAAGGCCCTTTTCGAGAAAACATTGCGCGCATCTTTCTCCGTTCGCGAAATGGATCAGGCGATCTCCGAGCTCAAAAGGGCGGTATCACTTGATCCGAACTTCGCTGACGCGTGGGCGTACCTCTCGGCATGTTATAGTGGTCGCGCTTACGAAGTCTCAGGCGACACAACATCGCAGAAACTCACTACCGAAACGGCAAAGCGTGCGTGGGAGCTGGATCCAAAGAATCCGTTCTCTATTCTGGTCTGGTCTGGCGTCCTGTTCCGGCAGGGTGATCGTAAAGCGGGCGCGGAGGTTGTTACCAACGCTCTCAACAAGGGGATAGTCCACCCGGATCTGCTCACGGCACACGCGTGGGATCTGCTGGACGCAGGTAAGGTCGACAGCGCGAATGCTACAATGGCAAGTGCGGTAAAATTGAGTCCGCGTTACCGGCAGACGCGTATCGAGGCGGTGACTTTTGCAGCATCTCAGCGAGACTGGAGCGCCGCAAACATGCACGCGCGGGCGCTAACTTCCCTGGACCCCACAGACGAAAGGGGATGGGCAGACCTCGCACAGAACGCCCGCAATCAGGGCGACACGGTGACGATTCGGAAGGTTCTCGAGGAGGCGCTCCGTTACATACCATCACCCAGCAACCTGCTTCGTGTTCATATGGTCTATGCCGGCCATGACATGGGAATGAAGTTCATCCGCATGACGCCCGAACAGCTTCGGATTGAGACACTTCGTGACAGTGTCCGAACATACTACGACAACAAGGCCGACTACTTTTTGCGTGAAGGCGAAGCAACAAAAGCAAAGGCCTATCACGATTCCATTATTGCAAAGCTTGCAGGACGGAATATTTCGGGACCGAATGAAGCCAGCCTCAGGGGTTATCTCGCTTACGCATATGCGTCAACGGGCCGCATGTCGGAAGCACGAGCAGAAAGCGAGCGCGCGG
>JBDSBT010000154.1:0-13129 GCA_039921425.1 Gemmatimonadaceae bacterium
AACCGCAACACACCGACGGCCACAAGGAGTACTCCGAGGAATGTGAGAAATCCTCGCGACCCGCCCTTCATGCCGGTCCAGATGCCGACGAGGCCGAGTACGATGTGGATGCCCGCATGCAGCCAATTGGTAGACAGGACGCCGAAGACGACCGGGCTGAACATTCCCCAGATGCCTTCGACCAGAAGAAACGCGCCGATTACCATGGCGAAGGTGCTGCTCAAGCCTTTCTCGTTCATTTAACGAACCTCATCGAAGGATGTTTGACAGCGTTGCTATCCACGGTGCAAATCGGGAACCAACGTACGTTCAGCCCATGCTTACGTCGCGCCACCACGGCGCCGCATCAGGCCGGTTTGGCATCACCGCGTTCCAGATCGCGACTGCGAAGTACCGCGTGATGCGCGCGAGATCCCAGTGGCAGCAGCAGGATTCCGCCGACAGGGGTCGCTCAACACCTGCGCAACCGCTTCATTTTCAGCTTCTGGGCAGATACTTGATGATGAAAAACCGCACGCCCTGAGGCGATAGAACTCCCGCAAACCGGCCGACATCCGGAATATCCATCGGCCCGGTAAACACCGTCCCGCCCAGCTCCGTTGCCTGCGCCGCCCTCTTGTCCACGTCATCGATCGTGAAATACGTCGCCCATGTTGGCGGCATGGGCCCAAAATCGGGGGTGATTTTCATCATGCCCGCGATCTGCTCGCCGTCGAGCTTCAGCACTGTGTAGACCATTCCAGGCACGGGCATGTCTTGCGTAGTCCAGCCGAACAGGTTGGTGTAAAAAGCCTTCGCCTTGTCGACATCGCTAGCGTAGTTCTCGTACCAGCTCGGTGCGCCGTGACTGCTCGAATCAGCCGTCATGGCCGCACTTTTTTTCGGCTGCCAGATGTCTATCTGCGCGCCGTTCGGATCCTTGAGCTCGGCCATGCGACCCTCTTCCATGATGTCGAACGCTGGCTTCGCGCTGCCACCAAGTGCGTTGGCTTTTTCTACGGTCGCATCGGCATCGTCGGATTTAACCATGATGCCAATTCCGGGAGACGTTCCTGGCGGCGTTTGCGGAGACGCCAGGTCGAACATCCCGCCGATCTCCTTGCCATCGACCTTGATAGAGCTGCCCATACCGCCCAGATCCGCGTATGTCCAGCCGAGGACCTGGCTGAAGAACCCCTGCGACTCAGCAGGCTGGGGAGTGAGAATGTTGATCCAGCAGAAATCGTTGGTTTTTCTGATGCCGGTCGTCATTGATGCCTCGGTTCAAGTGGACGAACAGTATGCGCGATCCTATCGCGGCCAGCCCGTGCCAGGCAGAGCTGACGTGATCTTCAGGGCGTTCATATAGTAGACCTTCTTGAGCACTGAATCCGGAAGGTCGATTCCGTAAAGCTTCCAGAACGCATGATAGTGCCTGTAGTAGTCGAAATACTCGTCGTGCGTCTCGAACACACGCCAGTAATACGGATATTCTTCCGGTTGAAAGGAATCCTTCCCGAACATGATGCGGTCCTGGTACTTGACGAAGAAATCATGTGCTGCGTGCGGCTGGCGGCCGATGTCGTACAACACCGCGCCGACTTCCGTGTACACGTTGGGATAGGCGTCGAGCATTTTCCCAAGGCTGCCGAGATCGTTCGCATGCCAGCCCATGTGCGCCGCGACGAATCTCGTTCTCGGATGCTTTCGGAAAAGATTGTCTCGCTCAGTCATCAGCTCGTCGAAGCTGGGGAACTTATCCTGAGGATACCGTCTGCCCGGAAAGATTGAGAGCTCCAGCCACCGTTCGTTGGTGTAATCGACCGGCTTGAAGAATTCTTCCGGATCAGCAGTGTGAATGAAGACGGGAATGTTCAGTCGCGCGCAAGCGTCCCAGAGCAGGTCGATCTCCGGATCATCGATCCGGAGTCGTGAGCCATCGGGCTTCTTGATCGAGAGTCCGAAGCTCTTGGAGATTTCACCGACTCCAACGGCACCTGCCGCAACATCAGCTTCGAGCTGCCTGATCGCCTTGTCTGCCCAGCCAGGGCCGACATTCCGGAAATCAATGCCAGCGAGAACGCGAACCCGGTCTTTCATCTTCGCCGAGGCCCGAATAGCTGCAACGCTCCTCCGAAGTCTCTCTCCCGAAAAGTTGTCAGCAGCCACCATCAATCGAACGTTGATTTTGTCGAGCGCGTCGCCGAGCTGTGTCAGGCCGGCATCTGATGTAATGAGATCCTGCGGATGACCGTGGAAGTCGATCACCGGAAACTTCGCCTTCGGAACGTGCTGCTCCGCTGTAACCAGCGTCGAGTGTGGGCGATAATCCACGATGCTTGGCGCTGGGGTATCTGGAGCTCTGCATATCCGCGGGCGAATTTCAGTCGTTCCCGGTGGGCATGATTCGCCGGGCGTCAGCTGAATGTCACGCGCCGCCTGACCTGGCTGTTGAGCGACAACGCTGCTGGCGGCGAGGACGGACGCAGCGACCGCAAGCATTCGACGAACAGTTGTCATTCTTCTTGATGTTTCGCGTACGTTCGGTCGAGAACGAAGCCGTCGGCCATTCTGCCCGAGCATTTCGGGCACGTCGGTTCAGTCACGTTGTCGCCCGATTAGAAAGGACGTTCGTAAAACGGCGGCGGCTCGATGCCGAGGGAGCGAAGGTAGACGTAGCCCTGGCCGCGATGGTGGACCTCGTTGTCAATGACGTACTGAACGAGGCTGTAGACCGGCATCGTCCACTGACCGAAAGCCGTCTCCGTTTCCTGCCAGCGCGTCGCCGGAACTTTTGCCCACTCTCTGTCGATGCCGGTAGTGGCCTCATCCCACGCCGTGAGAAGATCGGCCTTCGTCGCTGGCTTTTCCTTCTTTTCTCCCTCTTCCCACTTTTTGGTGTTGATACCAACCAGCGTCGGGACTGCCATCCCCAGAAATTCCATGGCGTAGCCCGACATCGTGCGCATTCCACCGATGGAATAGTTGAAGAGCTCGCCTTCGGGAAAGGCGTCGATCACGCGCCGCGTGAGGGCTCGGTGTCCCTGCCAATACTTGAGAAGCTGATCGGGTGTAACAAGGGGCGCATGCCTGTTCGCTTCAGTCACTCTGTCTCCTGATGGAATTGTCGCGGGAAGGGGAGTATGCAGCGGCGCAAATGGATTGTCGATGATATTTTGACGGGAATGACCCTTCGCGCTGTTGGCCGAATCAGCTCAGTATTGCGCTACCCCGTGAAGTCGATGGCCCTCGAGTCGGTCGACTCGATCGAGGTTGACTGGAACGGGCTCACCGGCGATCGCCGGTGGGGATTCGTCCGTGAGTCTTTGGTGCGTAGTGGATTTCCATGGCTGACGATCAGGGAGCGCCCCGATATGTGGACATATCAACCCTTCTTCGTCGAACCGGATCGGCCAGAGCTGTCGGTGACGATGGTACGCACGCCAACCGGAGAAGAGCTCGACATAGTGGACCGGCAACTCGCAGCCGAGCTCGGCGAAGGCGTTCGCGTAATCAAGCAGACGCGTGGAATTTTCGACACGATGCCGCTGTCACTCATATCTACCAGAACCGTCGATGCGATCGCGCACCTGTCGGGAGCGGCGATCGATGCGCGGCGCTTTCGCCCCAATTTTCTAGTCGAGGCGGTCGATGACCTCGATTTTGTCGAAGACAACTGGGTTGGAGCCACTTTGAAGATTGGATCGATGATGATGCGCGTCGACAAGCGCGACAAGCGATGCGTCGTGGTCAACGTTGACCCGGATACGACAGAGCGCGACCCCTCGATCCTCCGGGTGATCGCGCAGAAACGCCAAGCCTGTCTTGGCGTCTACGGTACCACAGTCGAGCCCGGACGTGTGTCGGTAGGAGATTCGGTCAGCATAGCGACTTAGCTCTTCTAAGAGCCGCGTTCGAACCTGGAGAACAGCAATGACGACAAAAGCGAGGGTCCTTGGCCCGCACGATGGAAAAGCGGGGATGCTCGGAAGCATGGGCGTCCGATTCATGATCGATGGACATGAATCGGGCGGCGGATTTTCTCTCGTCGAGCATCCCATGGGTCCGCGCGTTCTCGGCGCACCGCTGCATCGGCATAGCCGGGAAGACGAGTACAGCTACGTGGTAGAGGGACGCATCGGCGCGTTGCTGGGCGACGAAGTAGTGTACGGAGAAGTGGGCGATTTAATCTTCAAGCCGCGCGGGCAGTGGCATTCCTTCTGGAATGCCGGTGATGAACCGGCCCGGATCCTGGAGATCATTTCTCCCGCGGGCTTTGAGAAATATTTCGACGAGCTCGTCGACATGAGGGCGACTGCTCCGCCAAACCCTGAAACATTCCGAGAGCTCGCGAGTCGCTACGGTCTTGAAATGGACCTGAGCAGTGTTCCGGGCCTCATTGAACGTTTTGACCTGAGAGCGCCACCCAAACCTCCGACGTCCGACTGAACGAAAAACAGGAGGTTGAGACAGTCGTAATCCCGTTCTTCGGCGAATGGCATTCCGTACTCGCGTCATTAAAGGACAGGTGCGAGATTCGTACTCTGCCCTAATTCAAATCGCCAATCGAAATACAGAAACGCTGATGAATTATCACCCGAGTATGGCCGCGCTATTTGCGCTCGCCGCCTGCACCCCCGTTTACACCGGGACGGCTCCCGAAGCGCCCCGCATAAGCGCTGCCCGTCTCGTCAAGGACGTTCGCACTGTTTCGTCCGACGCGTTCCTCGGGCGTGGACCAGCGACGCGGGGGGAAGACCTCGCCACCAACTACATTCGCGATCAGCTGAAGGCGGCGGGCCTCGAACCCGGAGGTCCGAACGGATCCTGGTTTCAGGACGTCCCACTGCTGATGTCAAACATCGTCGGCACTCCATCGTTGTCGGTCAATGTGAACGGAAGCGTCGTTCCGCTCACACAGGGCCAGGAGGTGGCCGTTCGCGCATCGATGCAAAGCGTGGATCACGTCGATATCAAAGACGCCCCGATGGTGTTCCTCGGCTACGGCATCAAAGCTCCCGAGCGAAAATGGGATGATTTCAAGGGAGTGGATCTCAAGGGAAGAGTCGGGCTCGTTTTGATCAACGATCCTGATTTCGAATCCGGGCAGGGCGATTTCGGCGGCAAGGCAATGACGTACTACGGCCGGTGGACATACAAGTATGAGGAAGCCGCTCGTCAGGGACTCGCTGGATTGCTTGTAGTTCACGAGACCGCGCCTGCGTCATACGGTTGGGCCACGGTAAAAAACTCGAACACCAACACGATGTTTGACATCGTTCGCGCAAATCCGTCGGAATCTCACCCGGTGCTCGAAGGCTGGGTGCAGCATGACGACGCAGTGCGGCTTCTCAGTGCCGCCGGTCAGAACTACGATGCGTTGAAACGCCTCGCGCAGACTCGCGAATTCAAGCCGGTCACGCTCGCCGGTGCGACGTTCTCCGCCAACTATCAGGTGAAGCAGCAGACGATCCATTCTAAAAACGTTCTCGGCCGTCTGCCCGGCAGACTGCATCCCGACGAGACTGTCCTGATCGGCGGGCACTGGGATCACCTCGGCGTTGGCGCTCCCGACGCTCGCGGCGACACCATCTACAATGGCGCGATCGATAACGGCACAGGCATCGCATCCGTTCTCGAGCTCGCTCGCGTTTTCTCGGCACTTCCGCGTACGGAGCGCTCCCTTCTCTTTGCGTTCTGGACAGCCGAGGAGAAAGGATTAATGGGCTCGGAGTACTATGCGAGCAGCCCGGTGTATCCTCTCGACAAGACCGTCGCCGGCTTCAACGTCGACGCATTGAGCGCGGACGGTCCCGCGCACGACATGCTCGTTATAGGAAGTGGGCAAAGCGAGCTCGAAGATCGGCTGAGCAAAGTGTTGGAGGCCGATCACCGCGTGATGACACCCGATGCGAATCCTGAGGCAGGTTACTTCTACCGTTCGGACCATTTCCCGATGGCGAAGCGCGGCGTGCCAATGCTCTACATCGACAGTGGAATCGATCTTCTTACCGGTGGCACGGTTGCCGGCAAGGCCGCCGATGCGGCGTACCGCAAGGACAAGTACCATCAGCCCGCTGACGAATACGATGCGACGACATGGAACTTCGGCGGAATCGTGCAGGACCTCTCGGTCCTTCAGAGACTTGTCACTCCGCTCGCGAACTCGCGCGAATGGCCGAACTACCGGGCTACATCTGAATTCAGGCCTGTGCGAGACAAGTCGGCGGACGCCAGGCATTAGTGTTTCCCTGATTACTACGGGCACCCGCCCGGGAGAACCAAATGGCCGCGAAGAAAAAGGCAGCAAAGAAAGCGTCGTCCCGGCTCACGCCTAAGGCGCGAAAGAAAAAAGCCGCGACCAATCGAACCAAGCAGGCTAAGGCAGTCGGTGCGACACCCGCCCAACCCCCGGCCGCAAACGCGCGGGAAAGCGTAGGTGCAAATACCATCATCTACGTCCACGGGATCGGTAACAAGCCGCCCGCTTCCGTACTCAAGCAACAGTGGGATCAATCGCTCTTCGAGTTCGATCTCGGCGAACGAACGCGCATGGCTTACTGGGTGGATCGCGACAGATACCCCATGCCAACCGAGGCAGTCTCATCCGGCGGCGATTACGCGGACGCCACGGAGGAAGCGCCGCAAGGCGAGTTCTCCTCAAAGGCGACCCGAGCGCCATGGGATCCCGTCGCCGAAGTAGCCGGAATGAATGAAGACATAATCGAGCTGGTCGGATCGCCGGACCCGAAGCTTGCCACCGATAAAAATGGAGACCGGCTGCGCGGCATTGCCGCCAAAATGCTCGGCGACAACAATCTCGTCAACGACGCAGTGTATTCAGCCGTTGCGGCAAAGCTCGACGGCCCGGATGGCGCCGAGGCGCGGCGAATCTCCGCGCAACGCTATGGAGCTGCAGCGCTGCGGGCAAAGATCTTCGGATTCCTGCCGCGCCCGTTGCGCCAATGGATGACTCGCAAAGTGACTAGCATGTTCCTGCGCGACGTCAACGACCTGTTCGTTGACAAGGTGAGAGGAGAACGGATGCGCGACTCGTTGAGAGAACGGCTGCGGGCTGGAGGTGAGCCGTTGATTGTCGTCGCCCATAGCCAGGGAACGATGATCGCCTACTGCGTACTCATGGAAGAGGAGTTCGCGAATCTCGACATTCGGCTCTTCGTGACTATCGGATCACCACTGGGTGTCGACGAAGTTCAGGACTTCATCAGAGATCTGACGAAGACGAAAAAACTTACCGTTCCGCCCAACGTGCGGCGGTGGATCAACGTTTGTGACCCGCTCGATCCCGTCGCTCTCGACAAGGATATCCGTGACGACTATTCACCGAACAAGGTCGGTGTCCGCATAGAGAATCACATTGCCTTCAATCCCGACTCCCCGCGTCATCCGCATTCTGCCACGGGCTACCTGACACTCGCCGAAGTCCGGCAGCCAATCAGGGAAATAGTGGACACTTCGCTGTTCCAGCCGGTCGCGCGATTCAAGATGGCAAAAGATGTCGTGCGAGCGCTGGCCGACGGCGGATCGGGGGAGCGCCATCGCATTCTCGTGCAGCTCGAGGATTACGCTATGAACGCGATGACCCGGGATGCCGCGCTACAGCTTATCTACGGTGCACTCGGCGCAGACAAGGACGAAACGATCCTTCAGCAACTCGAGCCCGAGGAGCTCCAGAGATACGTCGCCCTCAACCTGACACGGCAGGAAGCCGAGACACTGAGCTCGATGGCTCATGGCGACAAGAAATTTCCTGTAGCGCGGATTTGGAAGAATAGCGCGAAGTGGGCATACATCGATCGCTCGATTCACACGACGCAGGCGTTCCCTGCACACAACAGCTACCAGGCGGCCGGACAAGGCGTGACGTGGGCGGTTCTCGATTCGGGAATCCATCTTACACATCCTCATTTCGCAAATGGCACAATCGCCAAGGTCTACGATTGCACGAGCTCAGACCAGCGGCGCGTGCGCCAGGGCCTCCGCGAGCTCGATCCGCATGACGCGAACGACGCGAAGGCCGCGCGGGACAGGTTTGGACACGGCGCGCATGTGGCCGGGATTATCGCCGGACGGCACACGCCGCGTGATAGCGAGGGAAACGATCGCCTGATGTGCGGAATGGCGCCCGAGGCCACGCTCTTCATTTACAAAGTTCTCGACGACAACGGTTCGGGCGAAGACTCATGGATCATCAAGGCGATCGATCATATCTTCGACACTAACGAGCGCGCCGGACACGTGGTGATTCACGGCGTGAATCTGAGTCTCGGCGGCGAATTCGACGTCGAGACCTTCAACTGCGGCCACACGCCGTTGTGCGTCGAGCTTCGCCGATTGTGGCGCCAGGGAGTCGTTGTCGTTCTCGCCGCGGGCAACGAGGGGTTCGCCAAGCTCAATACAGCCGACGGAGAGAACGTTCAGGCCAACATGGGAATGTCCCTCGGCGATCCGGCGAATCTCGATGAGGCGATAGTCGTGGGGTCTGTGCACAAGGACAGTCCGCATACGTACGGACCTTCGTTCTTCTCATCCCGCGGCCCAACTGCGGACGGGCGCATGAAACCCGATTGTGTTGCACCTGGCGAGCGCATTTTCTCGGTACGCAACGATGCGCCCACAGTTGGTCCGAACGCCACGTTCGAGCAGCTCTACACGGAGATGAGTGGAACGAGCATGGCTGCGCCGCATGTGTCAGGACTCATTGCCGCATTCCTGTCAAAGAGGAGGGAGTTCATCGGCAGGCCAGATGACATGAAGGAAATTCTGATTTCCAACTGCACCGACCTGCGTCGTCAGCGTCAGATGCAGGGCGCCGGCATGCCTAACCTGGTGAAGATGCTCGTAAACGTATGAGACCATTGAGTTCTGCACCGAAATCGGCCGTTCTACGCCCCGATAGCCGATAGATTGAAGTCCCGGGGGAGTCTTGAATACAAAGCCGTTCGTCGAAGACATCGAAACGTACGCACAGGATATTGTTGACACTGTGCGCGAGCCGCTTCTCATGCTCGACACCAACCTGCGCGTTCAAAGCGCAAACCGGGCATTTTACGAGACTTTCCATGTCTCGTCCGGCGAAACTGAGAACCAGCTCATCTACCAGCTGGGCAACGGGCAATGGGACATCCCTGCCCTCCGCACACTTCTCGAAGACGTAATTCCGACGAGCTCGGTCTTCAACGATTTCGAGCTTGCGCACACGTTTCCGATCATTGGGCGGCGCGTGATGCTGCTGAACGGTCGAAAGCTTCGGGCCGGAAGCCACGCGGCAATCATCGTCCTCGCCATGGAAGACGTAACCGAGAGGCGACAGGCCGAGGCCGATTTCAGGGCGATCGAGACCTACGCGCAGGACATCGTTGACACGGTACGCGAGCCACTCCTGATTCTCGACAAGACGTTGCGTGTGCAATCCGGCAACCGCGCTTTCTATCACACGTTCAAGGTGTCCGCCGAGGAGACCGAGAACCGCCTAATTTACGAGCTGGGCAACGGTCAGTGGGACATTCCTGCGCTGCGCACCCTCCTCGAGGACATCGTGCCCACGAGCTCGGTTTTCAACGACTTCGAGCTCGAGCACGATTTTCCCGAACTCGGCAAGCGAGTGATGCTGCTCAATGCGAGAAAGCTGCAGGCCGGCCATCACGGCGAGCTGCTCGTTCTTGCGATGGAAGACGTAACAGAGAGGCGCCGCGTCGAAGAAGAGGTAGCGAAAGCGAAAGAAGCATCCGAAATCGCTAACCGTACGAAGAGCCTCTTTCTCGCCAACATGAGCCACGAGCTGCGAACGCCGCTCAATGCAATCGTGGGCTACTCGGAGATGTTGCAGGAGGAAGCTGCTGAGCAGGATCTCGACTCGTTCGGCAGCGATCTCGAGAAGATCAACACATCCGGCAGGCATCTGTTAGCGCTCATCAACGACATTCTCGATCTGTCCAAGATCGAAGCTGGCAAGATGGAATTGTACCTCGAACACTTCGACCTCAACACGCTGATCGATGAGGTCGCCTCGACAATCCAGCCGATGGTCGAGAAGAACTGCAACACGCTTCACATCGAGCGCCCGCTGCACATCGGCACCATGCGCGCCGATCAGATCAAGGTCAGGCAGGCGCTGTTCAACCTCGTGTCGAACGCCGCCAAGTTCACCCAGAACGGCTCCATTACGCTGAAGGCTGAGCGTCAGCGGATGGACGATTCGGACTGGATTGTCTTTCGAGTCACCGATACCGGCATTGGTCTCAGTGCCGACAAAGTGTTGAGACTGTTTCAGGACTTCACTCAGGCTGATGCATCGACCACGCGAAAGTTTGGCGGCACCGGCCTGGGCCTCGCTCTCACCCGGCGGTTCTGCCAGATGATGGGTGGAGATGTGTCAGTGCACAGCGTGCCGGGCGAAGGCAGCACATTCACGATAATGCTGCCCGCAGACCTCGGAGAGTCAAAAGCCGAGGTGACTGATGACAGCGTTGAGATCCCGGAGTTTAAGAATTCGGGCAACAATCGCAGCACCGACCCCGACCCCGATCCTTCGACGTGCGTGCTCGTCATCGACGATGATCCCGCGCAAATTGACCTCATGCGACGCTTCCTCACCAAGGAAGGGTTCTGCGTACGCTCAGCCAGCGGCGGCGAGGAAGGACTCCGACTCGCGCGGCAGCTCCTTCCGCTCGCAATAACGCTCGACGTCATGATGCCCGAGATGGACGGATGGGCTGTGCTCGAGACGCTCAAATCTGAGCCTCTCCTTCAGGACGTGCCTGTCATCATGCTCACAATGGTCGACGACTCGCAACGCGGATTCGCGCTGGGTGCCGACGATTACGTCACCAAGCCGGTAAACCGACGCCGGCTGACCAAGATTCTCAAGCGGTATTCGTGTGCCAATCCTCCATGCCCCGTTCTCATCGTCGAAGACGACTCGGCAACGCGCTCGCTCATGCGCAACTTGCTGGAGAAGCAGGGTTGCCTCGTCAGCGAAGCCGAAAATGGCATGCTTGGCATCGAGTCGATGGAACGGGATCGGCCAAGCCTGATCTTTCTCGATCTGATGATGCCTGTAATGGATGGCTTCGAGTTCGCCGACCGCGTGCGCCAGCGGTCCGAGTGGCGATCCATTCCTATAGTGGTGGTCACCGCTCAAGAGCTTACATCACAGGATCGGAGGCGCCTCAACAGCAACGTCGAATCCGTCATCCAGAAGTCTGACAACTCGACCGACGATTTCCTGAATCAGGTGCGTGATGCGCTTCTGAGCTGCGCCCCTAAGGGTCTGATCGATGCATAGGCAGAGCGGCAAGCACGAATTCAATCCGAACTTCTGGTAGTCTCATGCATCGAATTCTGCTGGTCGAGGACAACGAAATGAATCGCGACATGCTCTCGCGACGCCTTCAGAAACGAGGCTACGAAGTACTCATTGCCGTCGATGGGCAGCTCGGAGTAGAAATGGCGCAAGCCGAGTCGCCCGATCTCATTCTCATGGACATGAGCCTGCCAGTGATGGACGGATGGGAGGCGACGCGCTCTCTCAAAGCCGCGCCAGAGACCAGTAGCATTCCCGTGATCGCTCTCACCGCGCACGCGATGTCAACAGATCGTGAACGGGCGCTCGAGGCGGGGTGCGATGACTACGATACAAAACCCATCGAGCTGCCGCGCCTGCTTGGCAAGATAGAAGCATTGATTGGCGGCAATAGACCCGTACGCGTGGAGAACAATTCGTGAGCGAACTTCCGAAACCGATCGAGGAACACGTCCAGCACACGCTCCCGAGAAAGCTCCTCCACGATCTTCGAACGCCGCTCAGCCACATTCTCGGCTACTCCGAGCTGTTGATCGAAGAAATGCAGGAATCAGGGAACGTGGAGTTCATTCCCCATGTCGAGAAAATCCGGAAGGCAGGGCGAGAGCTGGTGGCGATGATGACCGAGAACTTTTCGTCTAAATAGGCCGGCTAACTGAAGCAGCCATCGTCTCAGATATTGCCTTATTCAGACTAAATCGCTCACAACTCAAATTCGAAATGCACCGGAAGACTATCCTGATGGTCAGCGTCCTCGTATCCACTGCGATGAGTGCATCCGTGCAGACAACATTCGAACCGCGGGTCGACTCGATTGCGACCAGCGTCCTCAGAACCACCGGTGTGCCCAGCGAGAATATCGCAGTCGTGCAACACGGTCGCCTTGTCCTGGCAAAGGCTTACGGCTTTGCCAATCTTGACCCGCAGCAGCCCGCGGCGTCCGGGATGCGCTACGGAATCGGATCTATCAGCAAGCAGTTTACTGCCAGCGCTATGCTGTTGCTCCAGCAGGAAGGAAAGCTCAAGCTCGACGACCCGTTTGGGAAATACGTCCTGGGCCTGTCGCGCGGGAATGAAGTAACGATTCGCCAGATTCTTTCCCACACCTCGGGTTATCAGGATTTCTGGCCGCAGGACTACCTGATGACGCCCATGCTGAAGGACGTTACGCCTCGGCAAATCATGGACGGTTGGGCGAAGCAGCCGCTTGACTTCGAACCCGGCACGAATGGGAAGCTGGAGCAATACCAAATAGCACCGATTGCCTGACTCAACGCAACGTCAACCCGCGCCCTTCGCGAAGCCCACCAGGGACGAACTGCAGAACGCATTCGGTCGAAGCATTGCAGATCTGATTCGTCCCGACCTCAAGATTTTGTTCTGCGGCATCAATCCCGGACTCTATTCGGGAGCCACGGGACTGCATTTCGCGCGACCCGGAAATCGCTTCTGGAAAGCACTCCACGCGGCAGGCTTTTCAGATCGTATCCTCGCTCCCTGGGAGAACAACGAGCTGCTCGACGCAGGATACGGAGTCACGAACCTCGTCATGCGCACTACTGCGACGGCAGCCGAACTGAGCGACGATGAGTATCGCGTTGGTCGCCGTGCTCTGACCCGAAAAGTCGGAAAGTACAGACCGAGGTGGATCGCAATTCTCGGCCTGGGAGCGTATCGCATTGGCTTTGACAAACCCAACGCCAAAATCGGAAGGCAACTCGAACGAATTGGATCGACGGGACTGTGGGTACTACCCAACCCCAGCGGGCTAAACGCTAACTACCAGCTTCCGCAGCTGGCAGAGATGTTCCGGGAGCTGCGCGC
>JBDSBT010000155.1:0-6451 GCA_039921425.1 Gemmatimonadaceae bacterium
CCTGCGTATTGAACCTGAACCAGCCACGGCGAGCAACAGACGGTGCAATCCTCGACATAAGATTGGCGCGACCCACCACCTGGATCCACGGCGATCTCGACTTCTGCGCCACAGTATGGACAGACGACCATCGCCTCCATATCAGCGACACCGTCGCCGAGAGGAAAGTCTTCATAGAGCGACATGTGTTCATCGTCTTCCATTCTGTCACCGATTGCGTTCCGTCGGACGGAACCAGTCATGAAATGCGTCGTCACAAACAATCTGCTGTGGGCACTCGTTCTCTGGCTAGCTATTAATGGGACTACTTCTGTGCAGCAAGCAGCTCGTCAAGGATGTCGAAGCATTCGGTCCATCCTCCCCGGTGACCGTCGCGCGATTCGTCCGACGTGAAGCCCGTCTGCCTGAAGGTCATCTCTGTCTTGCCGCCAAAGTCTGCAAGCACGAGAGTGACGAGCGACTCGGGTCCGGGTTTCGCTTTGTCGCTGTCCCATTGGTGGGTGAACACAAGCCGCTCAGGTGGCACTACTTCGTGGTATTCGCCGCCGAGCCATAGCTCCTTTCCATCGGGAGTTTTCATCATTGCCCGCCATTTGCCGCCTGGCCTGACGTCCCCTTCGCTAACCGGCATGGTGAACCCGCGGGGAGCGGACCACTTCGCCATGTCTGTCGTCCACGCCTTCCAGACGAGGTCGCGGGGAGCGTCGAACATCCGGGTGATGAGGAGCTCCTGTTCGTTGGCCGTTGCCGTGCCGCTACTTCTTTCTGCCATGTTTCTTCTCCTTTGATTGGACTTCGTGCAGGTATTCGTCGAGTCGATCGAAGCTCTCATCCCAGTACCTTCGGTAGTGTTCGATCCAGTCGGATGCGTCTTTCAGCGGAGCGGCTTCCAACCGGCACGGTCTCCACTGCGCCTCGCGGGTCTGCGAGATGAGTCCGGCGCGCTGGAGCACCTTGAGGTGCTTCGAGATCGCCGGCAGCGTCATGTCGAACGGCTTCGCGAGATCAGTTACGGACGCTTCCCCCCTTGCCAGCCGCGACAGGATTGCCCGTCGCGTGGCGTCGGATAGAGCGGCGAAAGTGAGATCGAGGTGTGCTGGTGACATAACCGCCTGTCTGTATTTAACCTTTTGGTATAATACAAAGCGTGTCCCGTTTCGTCAAGGGACGCTAGTTTTTCTCCACCTCATGTGGAAATCGCTTTTTCTTTGTTTGTCCCTCAGCACCATCGCGTGCGCGTCCGGAGGCCGTCCAATCGAATCCGATATCGACGTCCTAATGAAGCAGTACGACGGCAACGTCCCCGGTGCATCGCTCCTTGTCGTTCACAACGGCAAATCGATAGTTCGCCGGTCATGGGGCTTCGCCGATCTTGGGGCTCATGTCGCTGCGACCCCGGCCACGAATTATCGACTGGCGTCCGTAACGAAGCAATTCACCGCTACGGCGATTCTCCTGCTGGCTCAGGACAAGGAGCTATTCCTCAGCGACAAAGTGTCGAAATACCTCCCGTCGCTGCCGAAGTCGGATTCATCCATCACACTGCATCATCTGCTGACGCACACATCAGGGTTGATCGATTACGAAGACCTGATGGCCGAAGGCACCACGGCACAGGTACACGACGCGGATGTTCTTCACCTGCTTGAATCGGCCGACAGTCTCTACTTCGCTCCAGGAACGAGCTATCGCTACAGCAATACCGGATACTCACTTCTCGCTTTGATCGTCGAGCGCGTTTACGGGAAATCGTTTGCGGGATTTCTTCACGATCGCATCTTCATTCCGCTTGGCATGACGAACACGGTTGCCCACCGGGACGGGTTTGACACGGTTCCGAATCGCGCTTTCGGATATCGGGTCACGAACGGCGCGTGGACGCAGCGGGACCAGAGTTCGACGAGCGCAGTCCTTGGCGATGGCGGCATCTATTCGTCGATCGACGACATGGCAAAGTGGGACGGCGCGCAATACGACTCACGATTGTTGAACGAGGAATGGCGACGCGTTGCGTTCACCCCGCACACGCCGACCGACGTTGCGGGAACAAGCTACGGTTTCGGCTGGCAAATTACCGGCGAAACGATCTGGCACTCCGGCGAAACCACCGGATTCAGGAACGTCATCGTCCGATATCCTGCAAGAAAGCTCACGGTGGTCATCCTCACTAACCGTGGCGCGCCTGACCCCTACGAAACGGCGTTAGCAGTTGCGAAGCTGATAGCTGATAGCTGGTAGCGGTAGTTCGTAGCGTCAGTTTACAAAGGGCCCCACCGGCGTCCCGCGAGTCGTTACTTCGACAGTGTAGCCATCTTTGCTCAGCAACATCCGAAGCATTTCCGCCGCGCTCGTGTTCGCGTGCCGCAGAAGCTCCGTCTGCTGTCCTGCCGCGCCGAGCTGAGCACGCACCTGCCGCTGAATCGCGTCGCGATCCGACGGCTTGAACGGATTCCACAATCCACCGCTCTCGTCGTAGGTCTTCATGTCGAGCACCTCGACACCCATCAGCTTCGCGGGCGGAATCACGATCCTGATCTTTTTTGCCTTGCTGTCGATACTGACGTCCGAGCTGTCGCCCAGATCGATTCCCGCAGTCAGCCGCCCGGTTACTACCACGAGTGACCGTTTCGTCGATCCATACCAGGTATTTTCGTAAGTCACGACGTCCCTCACCGTGGCTTCGCTCGAGACCAGCTTCGCCACCGCACGCAGCTGCGACACTACCAGGTCGTGCGACACTTTCGTTTCATCGTGTCCGCCAAAACCGGGTATCACCCGTGAGCTGCAATACCCGAACATCAGAAGGATTGCCAGCATGCTGAGAACGAGCGCCGTTCCCGTGCCGATGAACGGAGCGCGAACTGGCCCGGTGCCTTTCGGCACTTCAGGAATCGGAGGCGTGTCGGGCGACGTCATGCTTCAATATACGGGGAGACGTTTCCGTCATGGCAATTGACGCGACCGCCGGCATCCCGGAGGTTTCGTCCATGCCGATTTTGCCCGCCGATATCGCGCTTTGCCTCGAAGACCGCCCCGCTCGTTCTCCAGGCGCTCAGCCGATGGCGACACCAATCTTCCAGACCTCTCTTTTCGCCTATCCTGATCTCGAATCATTCAACGCAGCGGCCAGGGAAGAGAACAAGAACCCCGTTTACAGCAGAGGGTCCAACCCGACAGTTGAAGTTCTGGAAACCAAACTTGCCGCGCTCGAGCACGGAGAGGCTTGCAAGTGCTTCGGTTCAGGAATCGCGGCTGCGAGTGCCGTGATGCTTGGCCTTCTGAAAGCCGGAGATCACATCCTCTTCGTAAATCAAACCTACGGTCCGATCGTCCAGCTCGCGAAGCATCTCAAGCGGTTCGGAATCGAGCACGATGTGCTGCTTGACCTGTCGCCAGACGCTATCGCTGCCGCGATGCTCCCGAATACGAAACTGGTCTGGCTCGAGAATCCGGGAACGATGTTGTTTCGGACTTTCGATCTGGCTGCGATTGCGGACGCCGCGCGAAGCCGCGGTGCCCTCACCTGCATCGACAACAGCTGGGCTACGCCTCTATTCCAGAAACCCATCGACCACGGCGTTGACATCGTCATTCACTCAGCCACCAAATACATCGGGGGACACAGCGACGTCATCGCCGGCGCACTGATCACGACGGCCGAGCGAACGAGGGAAATTTTTTATCGGGCGTACATGCTGAACGGCGGGATTCTCGCGCCTGTTGACGCATGGCTGCTGCTTCGCGGAATGCGCACGATGCCCCTCCGAATGCAGCAACATGAGGCCGATGGGCTTCACGTCGCAGAATTTCTCCGCACCCAGCCGAAAGTTCGGAGTGTCTTTCATCCCGCGTTCGGAGAACCGTCGAGTTCGCTGAGAGGACATTCCGGAGTGTTCGCGTTCGAGCTTGTCGATGGTCGTTATGAGATGGTACGTCAATTTATCGACAGCCTGAAGCGCTTCCGCATCGGCGTAAGCTGGGGCGGCGTCGAGAGCATCGTCATCTCACCCAACCGCGGTCACAACACCGCGTACCTCGACGCGCAGCGAATCCCCCACGGCACTGTGCGCCTTTCGATCGGACTAGAGGGAGCCGAGACCCTCATTGAGGATATTGGCCGAGCTTTTAGCGCATAAAGTTGGAAGGCCTTGGCCGCATTAACAACGCGGCACCCGACATGGAGCAATCGCCGGGTGCCGCGTTGATTCTTGTTCCGACAACGATGCTACATTCGTCCGTTTGTCAGCCCGCGAAGCAGTAGTTGCAACCCAACTCCTGCGCGTGCGCAACGCCAAGAACGCCCGACGGCACCACCTGCACTCCAGGCAGCAGACCTGCGATCCACTCTTTCTTCACCGCGGCAGCCTCCATTCCCATCTTCTGAGCTGCCCCAGCGCTGTATACGGTGAGCGCGACATCGCATGCACCTACGAGCACACCCGATTTGATCAACTCAGCAATGCCGAGTCCTGGTATCGGGAGGTTCGTTATGCTTGCATAGATATTTCTCGTCGCCGGTGCATCACCGTCTTTTATGCTGAACACCTCGCCGAGCTTGTACTTGGACCACACCGAATCGCCGAGTGCCAATCCAAGACCTGCATGCCGGAGAATTACGACTGCAGTCGTCACACCAGGGTAGGTGGCGGCCATGCTGTTCATGTACACTCGCGGCCAGATAGCCGGCATGCCGTTATTCGGCTCGGGGGCGTCGAACACCATCCGGTGCTTTCCCTTGATTCTTCCAAACCACGCTTCGAGCGCCGGATCAGCCGACGAATTGGTCGATGCGGCTTCAGCCGCAAGACCCGCTGGAGCCGCGATCGTTAAACCAGCCGCGAAAGCAGCAATGCGCCCGAGAAATCCTCTGCGGGCAGTTGGTGCGTTGAGTGATTCATGCATGTGGGGAGCCCTCCCGGGTGAATGCGGTGTTTTCAGTAACATCGATAAAGTACCGCGCGGACGAATGGCCGATAGGGTAATCTACGTATCTTTTCCTATTGGCCCGATGGCGCCGGCTGGCTCGATGGCGGCACCATCTTATTCATCCGCAAATATGTGACGATGTTCCCATAGTGCTCGGCGTCGTGGCTCGCGTTGCCAATCAGAGCGTACAGGCGGGACCGGTCTTCGCCAAACACCTTCGCCATCTTCCGGGCAGCGGCGTCCGACTGCTTGTAAGCGCGCCGGCAGTATTCGGTTGACGCCCTGATCGCCGCGACGAGGTCGGCCTTCGAAGTCTTCGTCTTCTCGATGTCGCCCTCGCTCGCTGGCTTGTCGCCCATCGCAGCCGAGCAGTACGCGTACTGAGCACCGGCAATATGGCCGATGAGTTGTCCGAACGACCGAACTTCAGGAGTGGGCTTGAACGAATAATTCGCCTCCGGCATTTGCTCGGCCGACTTGATAATGTTGTCGATCGTTGACAACCAAACCGACGATGCTGCTGCTACGGCTCCAGGCGAGCCAGTCTGTGCCGCTAGAGGAGTAGCGAAAGCGAACGCCGAAAGGCATATAATGCGTCTCATGATTTGTCCGGGTGGGGGTCGCTACAAAATGCACGTCGATACCGGGGGTCCACCACCAGCATCGCCCTGATCTGGCTCTCCCGGCACGCAATCCGCATACATCTCCGGCATGACTGACTGGTCGGAAGAGCTCACCTTTCTAATGAAGAAGGCTGGCAAGACAGCGGGCTCCGCGGCTCGCGCAGTTCAATCCGCGCTCGATGATGACGCCCACGAAGTGTTGTGCTATCGAGGTTTCGGAGGAGCGAGCCGCTCATGGGTATACGGCCGAGTGATACAAAAGAGGAAATTCGGCGCGAGTACTGACGGGGATTCGACTCTCCGCAACCTCCTCAATACTTATCGACGCGCCGACAGCGATCCTTTTGGCAACGCAGAAGTCACGGTGACCTGCGGCGATTCGACTGTGAAGATGATGGCTGATGACGAAGGATTTTTCGGCGGCTGGCTCGATGCAGCGCCGCCGGGTGGATCCGACGAGTGGGTTAAGTATTCGGCCGAGATCACATCACCGTATGCCCTTGATGGCAGTCCGGTGAAGGGCGATGGCGAAATCCAGACGCTCTCGCCGAATACGAAATTCGGCGTCATCAGCGACCTCGACGATACTGTGATCCAATCACGAGTGTCGAACTTCATCCAGGCAGCGCGAACCGTGATGCTCGGCAACGCTCGTACGCGACTTCCGTTTCTGGGGGTTGCTGCGTTTTATCGCTCACTTCGCGATGGTGCCGGTGGTGATGAAAAGAACCCTATCTTCTATGTGTCGAGCAGTCCGTGGAACATCTTCGACGTGATCTCGGAATTCATGGGGCTTCAGAACATTCCGAAGGGACCGATCCTTCTCCGCGACTGGGACATCAACCTCGCTGCCCTGTCGGCATCGCGACATTTCGAGCACAAGGGCGTTGCGATCCGCAACA
>JBDSBT010000156.1:0-10223 GCA_039921425.1 Gemmatimonadaceae bacterium
GAAGGTTTTTGGCCGACGGATGGCCCGCTGTTGACATGACGGCGTGGTCGTACGACACCAGTCTCTCGAACGTGACGATTGCCCAGCTGGTCAAGTCGAAGGTCGATAGCATAACGACGGTCACGGGCGCTCCGAAGGTAGACATCGTCACTCATTCGATGGGCGGACTGTCGTCGCGCTACTACGCCCGCGAGCTCGGTGGCTCTGACAAGATCGAGGCGTGGGTGTCACTCGCCGGTCCCAGTCACGGAACGACCACCGCGAACTTCTGCGGACTCCAGTCCTGCATCGAGATGCGCCCCGGCTCCGCTTTTCTCAATGCACTGAACGCAGGAGATGAAACGCCCGGAACACCCCGTTACGCGACGTGGCGAAGTCTATGCGACCAGGCCACGACTCCTCCAGAGACCGTGATTCTCGCGGGCGCCACGAACACGGAAACAGCATGTCTGCAGCATAGCGAGCTGTACGGCAACGCGCTGGTGTACGCGCAAGTGAGGGATTGGATCAAATAGCGGCCACGATCGCAGCGCTTTGTTCGATGCGCATCCCGACAACATTTTCCTGGTGAAGGCGACGTACTGGATCGCCCCCTAGCAGGAGCTGTTTACTTGTTGATCTTCAACCTGATCACCGAGGTCCCCACCGTGATCAGCATTGTGTCCCCGGCGCGCTCCACCGTTGGGCCGCCAGCGCTCCAGACCTCGACCGACACCTTGTCGAGCTGCCCGGTGTAGCGCAGCTCGCGGCGCGCCGATGACGCGCGAGGAGCGGCAGACGCGACAGCAATTGCCGCACGGACTTCGGGCCTGGTCGCGAGAGTCAGCTCCCGGGTCAGCGACTTTCCGCCGCGAAGCAGAGTCAGCCTTATCACTTGCCCCGGACGGACTCCACCGAATTTCCGCGCGCCTCTCGGGGTCAGAATTGAGATTCCGTCGATATGAGTGATGCGGTCGCCTGTCAACAGGCCGGCTCGCCCGGCCGGACTGCCGGCGGCAACCATCGCCAGCTCTGGCGGAGTGTCGGACTCCCACACAGGTGAGTCATCGCCGCGGCTCAGTGACCAGCCGCACTGGTTGCATCGAATCGAGAACCCGAACCAGCCCGCTGGCGAAGCAGGACTCTCAGGCACCGGCGGAACTGGTGCGATCGAAGGCAACGGAGTGAGCGGCACGAGGCGCGCGCGCGCGGGTATTGCAGGCGTTGACGGGATCGACGGAACTGCAAGGAGCGCTGCGGGAGCGGGGAAATCGTCGCTCCACACCCCGCGACTAGCCTCCGGCGCGTAGTATGCCGGCGATCTCGCATCCGCAACGTTCACCGACGCGCTCTTCAGCAGCAGCGTCATCCGAGCCGACCCTCGGCTCACATTGAGTGTAAGTCGCTGGCCTGGGCGAATGTTGGCGAATCTGCGCCCCCCGTCGGCCGTCAGGAGGGAGACACCATCTATCGCAGTGATCGTGTCTCCTCGCAGGAGCGCTCCGTCGGCCGGGCTCCTGCGATAAACGCCGAGTACCACGGGGTTCGATCGAAATACGAAGTTGCGGTTACCGTCGTCGTCAGTTCGGAACGTGCAGTTGCACCGAACGTTCGTGATGCCGAGGTAGCCGAGTGTGCCAGCTCGTATGGATGCGCCTGACGGAGTGGAAGCGACCTGGCTTTGCGCGGGTCTCGGTATGAGTGAGCAGACCACAATCGCGGAGAATGCGGTGCCGAGCGCGATGCCGTATCTCATAGCCACATCTCCCGCTCCGCGACAACGGTTTCGGAATTCTTCACCGGCTTTGAGTGGGTGATCTGGTCGACTGGCGCAGCAGGCAGATCGTTCGCAGGACTGGTCACGTTTGCGGTTGCCGCGCGCTCGGATGGCTGGGCCAGCATATAGCGGCCCGTTGCAACGCCGCCGATGAACAGCGCAGCGGCGGCGGCAATGCGGACCGACGCCGTCATCCACGAGCGGCGGACGCCGCGTTCGCTGCCAAAGTGTCCTTCGCTGCGGAGAGCACGCACGACTCGCTCTTCAAGCAAGTCGCCTGGAGAAATCTCTCTGGGCAGGGCCGCGAGTGCGGCCCGCTCGGGTTCGCTCAGATCCTGATCTTCATTGTACATCGTTCTTCTCCCTTCCGGTGAGCAGCACGCGCATCACGCGTCGCGCCTTGAATAGCTGTGCCTTGGACGTGCCCGGCGCGATGCCGAGCTGCAAGGCGATTTCTTCGTGCGTGAACCCTTCGACGTCGTGCAGAACGAGGATCATGCGGTAGCCGGGTGCAAGTGCGGCGATCGCTTTCTCGAGGTCCATTCTTTCTTCGTGATGCGGAAGCTCGAGCGGCGCATCATCGTCCTCCAGAAGCAGCTCCGTACCGCGTCGTTTTCCGCGGCGCATTGAATCGAGCGCCGCTCGCAGCCCCACTGAACAGAGCCACGTCGAGAACGCCGAGTCGTTCCTGAACGTCACCAGCGCGGGATACGCCCTGAGCCACGTGTCCTGAACTACATCTTCCGCGTCACCCGCCGATTGACCAAGGACCCGCGAAACGAATTGAAGCAAATGGGGTGTGTGGCGGCGAAACAGCTCGCGAAATGCCGCCTCACCTCCGACGACGGCCGCCGCGACCAAGGCTGCGTCGGACGAGTCGCTGCCCGAGACGCGGATCAGGTCCGGCGAGACGAGCGCAGATTGGTCCGATCCCGTGACTGCGAGCGAGACTGTCATTCAGCTAGTGAGTCGTAAGGGCCGGAAAAATGGTTGGCCGGCGCTGAACAAAAAACGCCCGCAATGCGGAAGTTCTCGCATTGCGGGCAGGTCTGGCCGCCCCCACAGCGCCAGACTTTCCTAGACGGCTATTTCCAGGCGTTCAGCTCCAGGATCTGCGCGATCGACTGGCGGGGAAGCGAAATCGTCGAATCGCACTCATTGCATACCCCGACGAGGATGTTCGAGTACGTCACCGCGGAGCGCTTCATTGTGATGTCGCGAGTTTCATAGCGGGCGCTGACCTGCTTTCCGCAAACCGAGCATGTCGTCGATGAAACGTCGCCCTCGTGCCATGGTGCCTGCATAAAAGCCTCTCAATTGAAAACGAGCATCGTTGATTTTCCCTTCTGCTCGTTGGACATACCCACACTACGGAACGTTCACGCGATTGTGTCGTTTTTTGCGAATTTTACGAATCGCATACAGTGTGATGATCCGGTACGGACACAGCGCAGCGGCGGGGTTGGGAGGCCCCGGGAGTTAATCAGCCGTTTTCATTGCGCCGAAATCAGGCGTCGCGCGGACTTCGCTCATCAGCGCGAAGTAATTGTCCTCTGAGTCGCGGTAAGCCGAGATCCAGAGATCGTGGTCGGGCATCGGAGCCACGACGTGGGGTTCTTCTTCGACCTTGACGCCCCGGCTCACGAGCGACTGGTGCGTTCCGACGATGTCGCCGACCTTGTAGTAGAGAATCGATGCTGGATGGTCGAATTCGGTGCGTTCCGCGTTCGTCAACATCAACCGCACTCCGCCAGCATCGAAGAAGGCGAGGTTCGGCGGCGCAAAAAGAAACTTCATTCCGAGCGTATCGCGATAGAAGCGAGTCGCGCGCTCGACGTCCTTGGCGTTGATTGCGATCTGTCCGATGGTCCCGAGGCTCACTGAAGTTGTCGGAGATTCCATTTTCGGCACCTCTTGTTTGAGGGTCATCATCATGGATATTGCGACCATCGTTGCAGGTCGGCCACCCTCGGGCGAACAATCCACAAGCTCGTTAGTATAAAGGACATGATTCGAGCAAGAACGGGGATGGGTGTGGCGGCGCTGATTGTCACAGCCGCAGCTGTAGCGGGGATCGGGGCTGAGGTGAGGCCGGAGACAAGATACGTTGCCGTCGCAACCTGGGCTTTCGCCGGCGCCGGCGCCGCGGCGTTGCCGCCCGCCGTTGTCATCGCCCGAAAGCCATCGCTGGCCGAAATCCTCGACATGGTGCTCGGCGACCGCCAACCCTTGAGCAGCCTGTCGCGCGATGGCAATTTCACCCCCGGCAGCGACGAAGCGCGCATCGCCACAGTTCTGGGCAAGTACACGCCAGACCGAGCGCGTGCAAACCACATCGCCGCGGCTCTGGTCAAGGAAGGGCGCCGCAGGAATATCGGCTCCTCACTACTCGTCGGAGTGCTGCTCACCGAAAACCCGTGGCTCGATCCGCAGGCGCGCAGCTCCGCCGGCGCACGGGGCCTGATGCAGGTCATGCCGTTCCATGCGGGGAAGTGGGGATGCGCATCCGGCGACCTGTTCGACATCGACGCCAACATCTGTCACGGCGTGGCGATCCTCGCCGACAATCTCAAAAGCTCGCGAACCCTCCCTGCCGCCCTGCTCGGCTACAACGGGTGCGTGCGCGGTACCAACACGCCGGACTGCTGGCGTTATCCCTCGACCGTGTACAGACTGGCGCGCAAGGGCGCAGAGGGGAGCGAAGGGATTCTCAAGGGCGCCGTGCCCTTCTCATCCACATCGGTAAATCACTTCAGAGGTACTCCGCTCAACTAGGCGGAAAACGTCCCCCTCGCATTGTCGCGTCTGTCCTCCGATCGTCCGCGCGCTCCGGGTCGGCGACACCCACCACCGAGAACGACAGGCATTCGATAAGTTTGGACCATGAGTGACCGCTTTATCCTGCCCCTGCGCTCCAAGATCGCCGCCGGGCTAGCTACAGCAGTACTGGTACTTGTCGTGGGCGCCATCTCGTACTGGGCCACCACCCGCGCCGGCCGAGCTTCGAGAGCCGTCGATCACACCGGACAGGTCATCCTCGAGCAACAGCGGCTGCTCGCTGGATTGGCTGACGCGGAAACGTCGACTCGCGGTTACACTCTTACTGGCGATACAGCAGATCTTGCCCCATTCGAGTCGGCCAGGGTTCGCGTTCCGGCCTCGCTCAAGCATCTGCGTGACCTGACGGCTGACAATCCCGTTCAGCAGGCACGACTGGATACGCTCGAAAGCGTCGCCCGCCAGCGGATGGAGCTCAGCGATCAGATTGCGAGGTTCCGCAGGCAGCAGGGGTTTGGTCCCGCCCGCGATCTCATTGCTTCCGGCCAGGGCAAGATCGTGATGGATCACGCCCGTGCCCTCTCCGCCGCCATGGAATCCGAGGAGAATCGGCTTCTCACGGATCGCACTGCCGCTCAAACAGGCAATCAGCAGGTCGCCGACCTGGTCATTCTCATCGGCAGCGGCCTGGCATTCATCCTGTCGCTGCTCATTAACCGCTCGATCTATCGCGACGTGACCGAGCGCGAGAAGCAGCGCATCGTGATCGAAAAACAGACGCGGCAGCTGAAAAAACAGGCGGAGCGGCTCGAGTTTCAACAGACGGAACTGGAGCGGCGGCTCGAGGAACAGCAGGTACTCACCGAAGAGTTGAGCTCCTCGAACGACAGCCTTCACACAGCCAGCATCGTCAGCGAGCGTCTCGCCAGGCAGATGTCGGCATTGCTCGAATCGACAGCCGCTGGTTTTTACGAAATGGACGCGGCTGGCGATTGCACGTTCATCAACGCATCAGGTGCGCGGATGCTCCGCTACACCGTGGACGAGCTGCTGGGAACCAACATGCACGAGACAATTCACAACCGGCACGCGGACGGATCGCCATATCCGAACTCCGACTGCCCGATCTTCCAGGCAAGCGTGCGAGGCGAGAGCGCGAATCGCGACGACGAAGTGTTCTGGCGCAAGGACGGCACGCCACTGAGCGTCGAGTATTCGACCTCGCCCATTGGCTCGGAGGAGGGGATTCGCGGTGCCGTAGTTGCATTCGCGGACATCACCGAGCGCCTCCGCGACCAGCGTATGGTGACCGAGAGCGAGGAGAGAAAATCGGCCGTGCTTCGCTCGACGCTTGATTCAATCCTTTCGATGAACGCTGATGGCATCGTCACCGAGTTCAATCGTGCCGCGAGCGAAACTTTCGGATACGCGAGGCTGGAGGCCATCGGCAAACCCCTCGGCGAGCTCATCGTGCCCGAGCGGCTCCGCGAAGCACACCGTGCGGGCCTGCGGCGCTACCTGGAGACCGGAGAAGAGCGCGTTATCGGGAAACGGCTCGAGCTGCCTGCAATGCGAAAGGACGGAACTGAATTCGACTGCGAGCTCACCATTACCCGAAGTGACATCGCCGGCGAGCCCGCGTTTACCGGCGTGTTGCGGGACATCTCAGACCGCCGGAAAATGGAGGCGGAACGCACAAAGGCGGAAACGGAGAGGGAGCAACTTATCAAAGCGCTTGCCCGGAGTAATACCGAGCTGGATCAGTTCGCGTACGTCGCTTCTCACGATCTGAAAGCACCGCTCCGCGGAATCGCCAACCTCTCGCAGTGGATCGAAGAGGATCTCGGCAACAACCTCGTTGGAGAAAACAAGGCCCAGATGGAACTTTTGCGGGGACGGGTTCACCGGATGGAGGCGCTAATTGACGGGATTCTCCAGTATTCGCGCGCCGGCCGAATGAAGGCAAAGCCGGAGAGCATCGAAACTGGCGCTCTGGTCAATGAAGTCGTCGAGTTGATGGCACCACCCAGGGAAATTTCGTTCCGTATCGCTCAGGACATGCCCGAAGTGCGGGCGGAGAAAATCCCGCTTCAACAGATTGTCATGAACCTCATTGGGAACGCAATCAAGCACACGGGTAAAAATGACCCGGTGATCGAGATCGGCTGGGCCGAAGCGGGCCCTTTCTACGAATTTTCAGTCGCCGACAACGGGCAGGGCATCGCACCGCAGTACCACGAGCGCATATTTGGGATATTCCAGACGCTCGAAGCCCGCGACAAAGTTGAGGGAACGGGGATCGGTCTCTCCGTTGTTCAGAAGATCGTTAACGCGAAGGGCGGGCGCGTGTGGGTTGAGTCACAGGCGGGGCACGGCGCAACATTCAAGTTTCTATGGCCCAAAATCGAGATAGTGGGAGCGTAACGACATGTCGGACCGGGTGTTGAATATTCTGCTGGTCGAAGACGACGAAGTGGACGTCATGAACGTCCGCCGCGCGTTCGAGCGAAACAACGTGTCCAACCCACTGTTCGTGGCGGGTAACGGGCTCGAGGCGCTCGACGTGTTGCGTGGTGACACCATGCCGACAGAGCGGCGGCTGATCCTGCTCGACCTGAACATGCCGAAGATGAACGGCATCGAGTTTCTCCAGGCGCTGAGATCGGACCCCGAGCTCGCCAGCACGCCGGTGGTGGTTCTCACCACGTCCAACGACGATCAGGACAAGATCGACGCGTACAACCTCAATGTGGCGGGCTACCTTCTGAAACCGGTGACGTTCAGCAATTTCTGCGAGCGGATGACGACTCTGAACAAGTACTGGACTCTGGTGGAGATGCCTTGACGGTCACGGCCGATCCCAGACTGAAGATCCTTGTCGTCGACGACGACGATGTGGATCGCATGGCCGTGCGCCGTGCGCTGAAGGCATCGGGTCTCGACGTCCTGGTGACCGAAGCGGAAGACGCAGAGAGCGCGCTCGTCCGGCTCGGACGCGAGCACTTCGATTGTACGCTTCTCGACTATCGCATGCCCGGCAGCGATGGCCTCGAGGTCGTCCGGCGCGCGCGGGAGAAAGGGCTGACGACTCCGTTCATCATGCTCACCGGGTTTGGAGACGAGCAGACGGCTGTGGAGCTGATGAAGGCGGGTGCTGCGGACTACATCCCCAAGAACTCTCTGACGGCGGAGCGGCTCGCGGTAAGTCTACGGGGCGTGGTTCGGGTCTCTCAGGCCGAAGTCGAAGCGAGGAAAGCTGCAAACGATCTTCAGAAATCAGCGCAGCAATTGAGAGCAGTCGCCAAGGCAGCGATCGAGATGAATTCGACCCTCGCTGTCGACGCCATGCTCCAGGCCACGACCGAGAACGCCCGCCAGATTCTCAATGCGCGATACGCCGAGACTCGCTTGACGGTGGAAGTGCATCCGAGCAGCGATGCGTTGCAGGCGCAGACGGCGCTGTGGCGCGCGTCCGCGCCGTCAGAAAGCGAACAGGAGCTCACGTCGTGGGCCGATGCAACGCGCGACGAGATGCCGGGAATCACACCCGAGATCCTCGCGCTGCTCGCCGCCAACCCGGACGCCGTCGGCATTCCCTCGTCGGGCTTCCACGTCCCGAGCACGCTCTCGGCGGATCTGGCCGGCCGCGATGGCCGGAAGCTCGGCACGATTCAGGTGTGGGACAAAAAGGAATCCGGCGAATTCGACGAAGCCGACGAGGCAATTCTGACGCAGCTTGCGCAGCTCGCATCAGTCGCGCTAGAGAACGCTAGGCTCTTCAGAGCTGCGCAGGAAGCAACGCGGGCACACGACGACCTCGTCGCCATCGTTTCGCACGATCTGCGGAATCCGATTCACACCATTCACATGGCGGCGTCGTTCCTCCTCGACATCGCTCCCACAAACGACCGCCGGCTCCAGGCGCGAAGGCAGCTGGAAGTCATTCAGCGCTCCGCAACACGCGCGAATCGCCTCATCCAGGATCTGCTCGACGTCGCCAGAATCCAGGCCGGCGGTATGGCGGTCGATCCGGCGCCGGTCGACGTAAAGGCACTCGTCAACGAAGCTGTTGAGGCCGCGACACCGCTTGCCTCGGCGGCGAGTCTCAAGGTCGAGTGCGAAGTTCCGGATCCGATGCCGCACGTGTCGTCCGATCGCGAGCGCGTTCTTCAGGTTTTAGCGAATCTGATAGGCAACGCGATCAAGTTCACGCCCAAAGGCGGTGAGATTCGCATTCTCGCCCACGCCGAAGGCTCGGAGATCAGGTTCGTGGTTGCCGATACCGGGCCGGGGATTCCGCACGAGCATCTCAATCACGTTTTCGACCGTTACTGGCAGGCCAAGTCGACCGCGAAGCTCGGGACTGGTCTTGGACTGTCGATTGCAAAGGGGATCGTCGAAGCACACGGCGGCCGGATCTGGGTGGAGAGCCCCCCGAACAGCGGCGCCCAATTCAATTTCACTCTTCCGGTTGCCTGATCGCCGGACTGAATCAGCTCGCACGGAGAAATCATGAAGACTTGTCTGCTCGTCGTCGCGGCCCTCGCCTTGGCGGCACAACCAGCAGCCGCTCGCGCTCAGGCGTCCTGGCCGACGGTATTCAAGGACGCCAGCGTGGTAGTGGCGCTCGACACGGCCGGCGCAAAGCGAAATGACGACGGATCGTACATGACGCGCACGCGATGGGACTACACGAAGCTTCACGCGCTCGAGAGCCGCCGGCCGTACATGTCGATGACACAGACTGCTCTCGTTCGGTGCACCCCCGTCCGCATCAAGCGGCTGACCGAATCGTTCTACTCTGCGAACGGCGCCGTCGTTCGTGAAGGAACGGCGCCCAATGCGCGTGACATTCAGTATATGACGTGGGACCGGCTGCGGAAGGGGACCGATGGGTCTAAGGCGTTCACGTCGATGTGCGCACTGCTCACCAGGCGTGATCGCGCACGACGCGGATAGAACTCGCTGATCGCGGAGCGGCCACCTTCCGGGGTGGCCGTTTTTTCGTTTCGCGGGTTAATTCACGCCAATGGACGTCCCGTCGTTAGGCCCGTCGGTTCCGCGCAGAGGGAATGCGATCTCCCGCGCCATCGGACGCGTGGGCCTGTCGGCGGCCGGATGGCGATTCGAGGGCGACGTGCCAGACGAGCGGAAGTTCGTCATTATCGTCGTCCCGCATACGTCAAACTGGGATTTCATCCTTGGAGTGGAGGCGCTCTTTTCGCTCGGATTCCGTGTGTCTTTCCTCGGCAAGCACACACTCTTCAAGTGGCCCATCGGGATCTTCATGCGGTGGATGGGTGGCATCGCCGTCGAGCGGACCGTGCGGAAAGATCGCGTTGCCGACACGATCGCCGCGTTCGACTCGGCGGATAAACTCATCCTCGCCGTTGCGCCCGAAGGCACACGGAAGCGTGTGGCGGAGTGGAAGACGGGATTTTATCACGTCGCGCATGGCGCTCATGTTCCGATCGTTCCAGTCGCGTTCGACTATGGCAGGAAGGTCGTTCGGTTTTATCCTCCTTTTTGGACGACTGGCGATGCCGGCGCGGACATGCCCCGAATCAAGGACTTGTACCGAGGTGTAGTCGCAAGGAATTCCGATAACTTTCAGCTCGAGTGACCGGGGCCGGGCCCGAGCATCGATTCTCCACACGTCTCAGCAGGACTTCACATATGAAAATCCGTC
>JBDSBT010000157.1:0-11435 GCA_039921425.1 Gemmatimonadaceae bacterium
TCTTCGACGCGCTGCCCGAACGTGCTGCATTCTTCTTCGCCAGTGCCGCGAGCTTTCGTTTGTCCATTGTTGGTGTTGAAGGTGGTCAGTAACTGACTCACTTTTCCCGCGATTTCGCAAGACTGAACTCCGTCCAAACCTATTGCAGGCCGTTTTTAGCTGACTGCTGATGGCTGACAGCGAACCAACACCTTATCCGCGCGGGCCGAGGTACGCTCGGCGAAACCCCTCGTGTTGCCAGGCAGATTCTGTGTTGCCTAACTCGTAGGTCGTTCCGCTCGTAACCCACACGACTGAGTCAAGATACGGCCTGAGGGCGTTCACCTCATGGCCTGTCACTACCACCGCCGATCCACTTGATGCGAGGTACCGATATCCGTTTCCGAGCAATTCGCACATCAACGGATCGACGCTCCTGAACGGTTCGTCAGCCAGCAGGCATGACGGGCGGCGAAGAAGTGCCAAGGCCATTTCGACGCGCCGGGTCTCACCGCCCGACAGCGTATCTGTGCGTGCGCCAAGAAAATCCTCGAGTTTCATCATGCCTGCGGCAAGGTCTCGGTCACCTCGACCAAATCGTTTTTCGATCAGGTCGAAATGCTGCGTCACCGTCAGCGCGCTCACGAGGTTGTCCGTTTCAGCGAGATAGAACAATCCACGTGCTGCCAGCGTGCTCAGGCGCACCCTGTCGTATTGTTGCCCGTCGAACTCGACCCATCCGCTATCCGCGTCGAGAACGCCGGCGCAAATCTTCATCAGAGTCGACTTGCCCTGCCCCATTCGACCGAGCAGACCGACGACTTCGCCGCCCGAAACTGCGAGCCGGGCGGAGCTCAGCACTCGGCGGCCGTCGAAACTCCGGCTGATAGAATCGGCACGCAGCATCACGACGATTCTCCGGCATAGTAGAGCGAGACGCGAAGGCTAATCTCGAGCACGACCATGGTGCCGGCCCACATCGCAGGCGGGGCCAACTTCGAAATGCCGAGATTGCCGAGCATGCCGAATTCGCGTCGGCGCCGCGTGTCGGCGTTGCCGACGGCTGCTCCGACAATCGCAAGGACAATTGTGGCTTTCGTCCCGAACGCGATTATCTCACCACCCGAAACCGCCGCGATGAACGCGTGCAACGCGAGCCAGAGCAACAGGGATCGCGGGGGATATGCTCGAAGCAAATGACCTTATTGAGAAAAGAAACCCGCCAGGGGCGGGCTGATTTTAAGTCATTGCATGCCAAAAGTCAGCATGCTCCATTTCACGCGCTGCGCGTTGCTATTTTTCGATCCGGTCGCGCACGAAGAGCGACTCGTGTAATGGGTTGAGCGCCGGCGTTTGGCTCGTCCATCTGAACCTGTATCATCAGCGAGATAAGTTCTCGTGCGGACTCCTGCGAAAACACTCTGGCCTCCGGCAGGCACCGTCTCAACAACGGCGAACCCGGCATCCGGGTCCTCGTGAGCCGAGTCATATAGACAGGCGCGAGGTCCGGTATTTCATCCACGGCTTCGCTACCCTCGACCATCACATTGAACCGATGGCTGTTTTCGCTTTCTTCGAAGATCCGCTCGAGCTTCCGGGCCATTCTCGAATCGGAAACAATGAAGAAGACGTCCCGCGTCATCATCAGGCTGTTCACTTCGGCGAAAAGATCCGTGCACATCGTTACGGCGATCATCGGCACCCCAAGCTCTTCGGCAATCTCCGACGCTTCCCTGACATGGAACGAAGTCGTCACCACGACGGACGGATGAGTCGGCATCTCCGGCAGGCTGTTGCCAAGGGCCAGCAAGTCGAGATCGGCGGTTGTAACATTGAGGCCGTAGTCGAGAGTCAGCTCATCTGACAGCGACCATATCTGGTCGTCGTTACAGTCGACGACTAGCGCATGCAGCTTTCGCGACTGGAAAACTCTGCTCAACTGCAGACCGAGCACTGCAGGCCGAATGCCGTGTTGAAGCGATGCCATGGCTATGTCCACCATCCAGTCGCTTCGCGTGATCGCGGTCTCGTGGCATGTCGCCCGGATATAAACGCCAGACCGATCGCGTCGCTCGACAACACCGTTCACTTCGAGCTCATCATAGGCAGCCAGCACCACGCGTGGGTCCACTCCGAATTCCGTCGCGGCGGCTCGAACGCCGGGTAAACGATCACCGTCCTTCAGCACCCCGAGAGTGAGACCGCTCAACAGTCTGCGACGAAGCCGATCTGCAATCTCCTGGCTTCGCGTCGAATTTGTCACCTCGGTTTTCTCCTTTGTCTCATTTACAGACTAACCAACAGATGCCCCGAAAAGTTCCACCTGTTGCATTTGTCACTCCATCAGATGGCTTGGCTATTGCCCTTGGTTCCTTTATCCATCAATCAGGACAATCGTGCCATGTCGCTTTCAATTCGGCCTTTGCTGAGGAGCACCCATCCCTCACGGTTCCCGCGACAATCTTCAGGGACGGAGCAGCGCAAAGTCGCACCAATGCGCACTTGCATGATCATCACGGTGCTTGCGCTCACTCCGATGCTCGCCTTCTCAATGGCGGGCGCACAGGTAACCGCTGCGCGCAGTTATGGCAAACCGAGCGACGCGGTGCTTCGCCAGACGCTCACCAAGGTTCAGTATAGCGTCACGCAACAAGACAACACCGAGACTCCGTATCGCAACCAGTATTGGAACAACCACGCCGCGGGGATCTACGTGGACGTGGTCTCCGGCGAACCGCTGTTCAGCTCAGCCGACAAGTACGAGTCGCACACGGGGTGGCCGAGCTTTACGAAACCGCTGGAGCCGCGGAATATCCGTCACGGTGCAGATACCAAGCTGGCCTATGAGCGGACAGAGATTCGCTCGGTTCACGCGAACTCGCACCTTGGCCATCTTTTCAACGACGGTCCAAAGCCCGCCGGCCTTCGCTACTGCATGAACTCGGCTGCACTGAAGTTCATTCCGGCAAGCCGGCTCGCGGCCGAGGGCTATGGCAAATACGTTCGGCTCTTTCGTAAGCCAGTCGCCTGATGCGTAACATCTACACCGGCCACGGCTAGATCCTCAACTATCGAGATTGCGCCGAGGCGGCAATGAGAGCCTCGCCGCCTGTCCACAACGCAGCGCCCAACATCAACACGTCCTTTGCCAGGAACCCGCCGGGCATGCCCGAAAGAAATGGAAATCCGTAACCCATTTGCCACACTCCGGGTGTTGTGAACAGGAGGCTCAAGGTAATGAGCGACATAATCGCCGCGCCGAAGCTGCCAATCGCCGAAAGCTTTGGCGCGAACGCTCTGAGTGCAATCAGAATGCCGAGCGTGATTTCGATTACGCCGAGAAACTCTGCAAATCCCTGGACGCTCGCAACGCTATAACCCCAGCTCAGGAAGGGACTCGTAGTCGCCAGCATTTTGACGCCATCCGCTTCATACTTGGCAAATTTCAGAGCCCCGATCCAGACCAGCATCATCACCAGGCCATAGCGCAGAATCAGTGAGCCGATGCGCTCGAACGATTGACCGCGACCGTCTGACCGCACGCCGTTCATCGTGTCGTGCATAGTTCCTCGTTGCGTGTTTGAATCTCCACCCACCTTTTCCGTGATATGGCGGGCACTTGTTTCAGGCTATGAACGGCCCGGCGATCGCCAGCACCTGCGCCATCGTCAGCGGTTCGTCGAATGCCTCTGTGACCGCCGCAGTGCCGCCAAAGTTTGTTCCCAGGCTTGCAGCGTTGACGCCGTTATGCGTCGTGTTCTCTTCACCAGTGTAAGTAGCCTGTGTCGCCGCCGGTAGATCGCCGCGATCCCCGTTGGTAATCCAGCCCTTCTGACCGCGCAGCCGACGAATCTGGGCAGCGTGCCTCGCCTCGACGGAGTGAATCTGGAGTGCGGCAGTCAGCACGCCGGGGTTGGATGCGACGGCTCCCGCCTGCCCCTTGTAAGCTCGCACACCTGTGTCCTCGAACGTTTGAGCGACAGCCATGAACGTCGCCTTGTTGGTGAAGACATCAGGGAATGTTCCCCGCGCCGTGAAGTCGAATGTGGGCTTCGCGACTGGCGTTGCGGCCGACCCGCGAATTGCCGCCTGAAGAAACGCGACATGCGCCGTCTCGTGCATGCTTATCTGCTCGATCGCGGCACGCTCGCCTGAAGTGAGTGACGCAGCAACGGGCCGGGCTAACCCAGTGCGATAAAACTCGTCTTCAAGATACTCGAGTGTAAGCGCGAAGTTGAGCACCGCGATGATTGACGGAGCGCCCTGCGCCCCCGCACTGCGGGCGAATGCCGCAAGTGCGAGAGGCACTGTTGCAAACGCGAGGCCCGTGACAGCGATCGAGCCGAAACTCAATCCCCTTGTCAAAGCCGCGCGGCGTGTCACCAGCTTCTCCGCGACATCCGGCTCGATTGACTCTAATACAGTCTGATGCTCATTCATGTTACAGCTTTCTCCGGAGTTATCTGTCAGGAAATGAGTTGAATTGGTGTTGTGACGTACGTGAGCAGGCCGCCGAGTACGAGGGCGGGCGGTGTCGCCTGGTCGAGGCCTGAGAGCCTGTCGACAACATCATCGCCGGCAAAGTCTCTCGAGCCCGGATTTAGCAGATCGCGGATGGTGGCCGCGTGCCGTGCCTCGACCGACACAATCTTCCCCGCAACACCCAGATTGTTGAGGTCCTTGAGCAGGCTTCCAGCGCCATTGTACGCCGAAACTCCAATATCCTCGAACGTCTTGGCCACCCGCAGGATGCTCACCCGGTTGTTGAAATTGACCGAGCTGAAGTCAACGGCAAGATTGGGAATCTTCGCCGTTCCAAGCGCGGTCGCAAGGAAGTCACGATGAATTACCTCGTGGTTCCGGATGTCGGTGAGTACAACCTGCTCGCTCGCTGAGAGTTGAGACGTGGCGATGCCGGACACCACCCTGGAATAGAATGCCGCCTCGAGCTGCTCGAGCGCATACGCATAGTTAAGAACGCCGGCGTCCTTGCTCAAATCGATGACGACTGTATCCGTTGGAGGCGCTGTTATATCGTTGTTGTTATTGCTGTCGCTGCACCCCGCCATAATGGACGGCAGGAAAATCGCGGTGCCCCCAATCGCTGCAAGGCGCATGAATTCCCGCCTGGTGGTGTCTTCCCACAGCTCGCTGACATGCGACAGCGTGATGCTCGTTCTCGCCTCACCTTTCATGACTTCCGCTCCCGTTGAATCGATTCGGTTTGGTGCTTCGCTGACTGGCTGACCATCAAATTCCCTGTCGTCTTCATCGGGACGTCGAGGCCACGAAGATGATCGGGCAGTTCACGATCAGGTCTGCGGCATTCAGTCCTCCCAGCGACGCGTTGCGCGGGCCCCCGGGGGCTGCGGTCACCAGCCAGCCGTCGGCGAGCAGATCTATCACGTTCAGCGGAGCAATCACTTCCCGCTTGTCGGTGGTCACGCGGGCTCGAATGCCTTTGTCAATCGCTGCCTGGGTCCACTTGACCGGATGAACGTCCCAGAGCGGACTGTAGCCGACAGCATCACAGAATGCGGCGGGGTTGCTTGAGTCCTCGCAGCCTGCCTGCTCCTGGAAAATGTTCCCGGGGTCGCCTTCCCCAAGAACCGCTGATTGAAGGCCCTGCCGCTCAGGGTTACTCTTCCCCCGTGGCCCATTTACGACCGGAATCAGCGCCTCACGTGCCGAGCGAAACGACTTGTCGTCGCCCGCCGACGGCGCCGCGTTCAGGTTCGGTGCAAACGTCGCGGCCTCGACCGCGGCAATATTTTTGTCGGTAGCCTCGGTGCTCGAGTACAGAATCGCGAAGCCTTCGTAAAAACCGTGAACCAGCTGCATCTTCACCGTCATGGCGACCGTATCCATGCTGATGACCTTGTCGTGCAGGCCCGTCTTGTTGGCGATATGAGCCGCGTTGTACAAGGTCTTTCCGTCATAGGACACGAGTGGCGAATAGTTCGCGTCACCCACCGACCCCGCCGTACTCGACGGATCGACGGGAAAGATGTCCGCACCCGGTACTACTTTTCGTGCCGGTGAAAAGTCAACGTTGCCAGTGAATCGAAGTATGGGAAACTTGTTCGGGTTGGCACGGCCGCCCGACACAGTCGTTGCGGTCTGCACCGCTTTCGTGTTGAGCGCATGGACCAGCTTCGGCGCCCAGTTGATGCCAAGGCGAACAGACTCTTCGACGTTGTTCGACTCAGTGAGGATGTAGTAGACAGAGTTGCCGGCCTGGTCGAGACCCCGGTAAAGAGGCAGCACCGCGGTCGCCGAGACAGTGTCTATCTGATTGGCGCTCGCAAGACGGTTCGGAAGCGTGAATCCTTTGACAGTGTCAGGCCCCGTAGAGTTTTCACTGTCACTACATGCCACCGCCGACAGACAAGCTCCCGCAACAACAAAAAGAAAAACTGACCGCGCACGCATCGTATCTCCATTGCATGATGTATGAAGGAACGATCCGCGGGTGTGATGCCGTTCGACCGTCGCCCCGGCGCTCGATGTTGTATGCAGCGCGCCGATTTTGAGAGGCCTCAGTGCATCTTCTGTTCCCGCTAAAAAAACCTTTCAGGCAACAGATTTACGCTTGTATTGCCAACTGTTGCTGGTTAGTCAGAAGGGTTATTGGCTACTACGCCTGCATGCGGATGGTTTGAGCGCCGGGTTCAGTCGGCAACCGCCGAACATGATGAGCTGGTTCACGTCATCGATGCAACAGTTGCTGAGCTCACACAAATCTGATTCGCGCAAAAAAAAATTCAGGACGAATCGCTAACGGCCCGCGCTGCCCCAGTCGAGGGACGTCCCTACCCGCTGGTAACGCGTCTCACCAACGTGTTCGTCTGATGCAAGAAGACTCAACACGAGGTCGCGTCCGTCGAATGTGTCCATGAGCGTAGATGGAGATCTCCGTCCATGGTGCGATCGGTTCGAATACAATAGCAGTCAGCTGAATACCCACAAATGAAAAGCCCGCCGCAGTTAGCGGCGGGCCCCTCACCTCAGGCGCAAGCGCTCGTCAGCCGCACTCTGAGAAACCACACACATGACATTTCGCGCAGCCTTCCGCCTGCTCGAGCTGCGATCCGCAATCAGGACACGTTCCCATGAACGACTGGTCGCGATTCACGCTCTCGAACTCGTATTGCGTCTGCGCTGCACCGATAGTTATCGCGACCGGCTCCGCCGGAACGATCGCCTCCTGGGGATTCGGTGCCGTCTCACTGCGAAGAAGCTCCTGCTGAACTCCCTGCTTCTGCCTCATCCACGACTCGAGCGCGATACCGATGGCATCCGGAACAGACAATACCTTGTTCGGTCCGAGCCCAATCGCACGATCCGATGCGATGCCGCGAAGCTGGCGGTGAATTGCCTGAATCGAGATTCCAGAACGAAGCGCGAGGGAAATCAATCGTCCGATCGCCTCGACATCGGCCATCGCCGCCCCGCCTGCTTTTCCGAGATTGATGAACACTTCAAAAGGCTGGCCGCGATCGTCTTCAGTGATGTTGACGAACATCGTGCCAAGCGGCGTTTCCATTCTGTTCGTCGTTCCCCTAAGGGTATCCGGGCGTGCGCGCTTCTGGCGACGCTGAAGATTCTCTGCCTCGACGTCAAACAGATTCTTTCTGAGCGCGGTGATCTCGGCCTCGAGCTCAGTGATGGTTCCCTTCAGATCGCCTACCTCACCTCGCATGTCGGCCGAACCATCGCGCTCCGCCTTTGCCCCGGCGGTCGCGCCGGTTGAGAGAACCTGGTTGTCGCGCGAGCCGTCGCGATAAACTGTGACACCCTTGCACTTGAGCTCGTAGGCGAGCTCGTAGATCGCGCGTACATCCTCGCGCGAGGCAGTGTGCGGAAAGTTCGTGGTCTTCGAAATGGCTGAGTCGCAGTTCTCCTGGAAAGCCGCCTGCATGCGGACGTGCCACTCGGGAGTGATGTCGTGAGCCGTGACGAAGACGTTCTGCCACTTCCCCGGAACTTCGTCGAAGTGGATGTGCCCGTGCTTCGCTACCTTCTCGATGAGCTCTGCCGAGTACCAGCCTTCTTCTTTTGCGATTCTGAGAAATTCCTCGTTCACGTCGGGCATCATCACGCCGGCCTGATTGCGCATGAACGCAACGGCAAATAGCGGCTCGATGCCTGACGAGCATCCTGCGATGATCGAGATCGTTCCCGTTGGAGCAATTGTATTGACGTTGCAGTTGCGCAGCATCTGCATCGGGCGAACGCGATTTCCTTCTGCATCCCGCGCGCACGTCTCGTCAGGACCCCAAATGGAACGCGCCCACTCGGGAAACGGTCCACGCTCGTTGGCGAGTCGCTCGCTTTCCTTCTTCGACTCGAAGTCAACGAATTCCTGAAGCTTGCGGCCGAACTCGACGCCTTCATCAGAGCTGTACGAAACTCCGAGCTTCACCAGCGCATCGGCAAAGCCCATCACGCCAAATCCGATGCGACGGATGCGCTTCGAGAGCGCGTCGATCTCCGGCAACGGATACTTGTTGACGTCGATAATGTTGTCGAGGAAGCGAACCGAAGCGTGAATGTCCTTGCCAAGAGCGTCCCAGTTCAGCAGACCATCGACGACGTAGTATCCGATGTTGATCGAGCCAAGATTGCAGACGTCGTACGGCAGGAGCGGTTGCTCGCCACACGGGTTCGTCGCTTCGTACGACCCAACGTGCGGAACCGGGTTGTAACGATTCGCCTCGTCAATGAAGAAGCAACCTGGCTCACCTGTTCTCCACGCGCCGTCGATCATCCTGTCCCACACCTCTCCCGCATCCTGCTGTCCGACAACCTTTCCGCTCGACGGCTCGATCAGGTCGTAGCTGGTCCCGGCCTTCAACGCCTCCATAAAATTCGTCGTTATCGCGACGGATATATTGAAGTTCGTTATCTGCGTGAGGTCTTCCTTGCAGTTGATGAACGTCATCACGTCAGGATGATCGACGCGCAGGATTCCCATATTTGCGCCGCGACGCGTGCCACCCTGCTTCACTGCGTCGGTGGACGCATCGTACAGTTTCATAAATGAGACAGGGCCAGATGCCACACCGGTCGTCGAGCGGACCATCGATCCCAGACCACGCAAACGCGAAAAGCTGAACCCCGTTCCGCCGCCCGACTGGTGAATGAGCGCCATCGAACGGAGCGTGTCGTAAATGCCGTTATGTCCGTTCGACAGTGAATCTTCAACCGGAAGAACGAAGCACGCCGAAAGCTGGCCGAGCGGACGGCCGGCGTTCATGAGAGTCGGCGAGTTGGGCTCGAACCGGCGCTGCGTCATCAGGCCGTAGAATTCCAGGGCAGCACCAGTGACGTCATTGTCGGTTGCGCCGTAGCGGCGGTCAGCCTCGGCAACAGTACTCGCCACCCGCCAGAACATGTCTTCCGGCATCTCAGTAGGCTTGCCGGTGGCGTCCTTGATCAGATAGCGCTTTTCGATGACCGTGCGCGCGTTCTGATTGAGCTCGGCGGATCCTATCGGGGGCGTGGCTGGAATGGGCATTAAGACAACTCTCCGCTAAAAAAATTGTGTGTCAATAACAAACTAAATGCTAATAAATCAGCCGTTCGGCGATTGGTCGGTTCTGGTCGGGGAGCGCAGTTTAGCGGTGTTCGTGTATCCGCGCCAGTGCTTTCGTAAGTGTATGCAGCACAGGCACTTAGACAATCCACATCACGAATAAATTTTACCGTCCGATCTTTCCACTATGGCCTCACCTCGACAGCTTCACTGCTTGCCTGCAACTACGTGACAATAACGAGAAAAACAGCTTGACATTTCGACAAGGTACGCCGCCTGAATCAGGCCCTCTGGCAAAATTCGCTATCGAATGGTGTGGCTGGGATCCGTAGGAAAAACCGGAAGCTGGCGAAAGCAATTCTTGAGGGACTTCGCTAGAACGCAGACCCAACGGCCAAATAGAACGACACCGACTTTGCTTTCACCGCGGCTCTGTTGAGAACAGGCACAGCGAACCCCAGACGAAACCGGGTAGCAACATCGTATTGAACCGCGGTGTCGAAATCCGCCTCAGCGCCCACTGATGCAAGCCACGGCTGAGACCGCGTTGATCCGTTGCAGACTCCAATCGACAGGCCCGCGCTCACCGGACACCACGCGCGGCCGGCCTCACCAAAAGTCGCAACGGATATCTTGTCGAACAAAAGTGGAACAAAGGGAATCCGCGATGACGGGGCGGAGATCGGTGCTCGATATTCCGCCGTTCCGCCAAGTGCTCTGATGCCCCGCTCCGCCGACGGCGGGAAACCGCGTACGCCGAACGTGCGGCGGTCTGCGCCAATCGAGACGCCGGAAATGATGTCGAGACTTCCGCCACTCACTCCACCCGCCGAAAAAGCGGAGATCGCGTTGTCGTCGGCAATTGCGCCGGCAGCGCGAGCCGCCAGCGCGTGGTGAGAAAACCCAGGCAGGTCGAGTGATTTGTAAGCGGCTACAGTGCCGATAACGCTATTGCTTGCCGTAGCCGCATCACCCGTTCGCCAGCGTCGTCGCACGGTCGTGCCTAGCGCAATTCCATCCTCCCGTGAAATGCTCAGTGAGGGTCGCTGCACGTTCGACCATGATCCGGTGGCGAATACTGACGGATAGTTAAGCGTTCGGGAATACAACGCAGGTAACTTCCTGAGCAGCGTGTCGGGATCCGTCGTATAGTCACGGACCTCCATCTCTCCTCCGAGCGCGAGCGAGGCGTAAGTCCGCGCTCGCGGCCGAACCAGGCTGGCACTCAGGTCGAAAATCCGCGCGCGACGGCTGAGGCTGCCAACGTCTGCGCCCGCGGCATTGACGAGAGAGAAATGGTCGAATGTCTGCTTAGCGCTCGTGTTGATATAGGGCTGACCAAGGCCGGCATACTTATAGGCCACAAACGCATCAGTCTCGTGGTACTTCGTATGGAAGCCACCCTGCGCGTAGTACGAATGGCGTCCGATGATGTCTTCCCCACTCGTAGCCGCGCCGAAAACGTTTCCTGTTCCGCTCGCGAAGGTAATCAGGGGATCCCAATACCTCGGGATCAGGGACTTCCACGCCGAATAGGGACGTGCAGGGGGCAGGTCCGGTTGAGCGATCGGCGCAATGACCGCGGCTGTGATGCGACAGGTCGAGCAGCGCGACCGCGCGCCCACTACGCCGGTGCCCGACGCGACACCCTCTACCGCCGTCGGTGCGAACCCCAGATGATATCCGTCATACCTGAAATCGAGAGCTGCGAAATTTTGCGTCGCGCGTGATGCCTCCAGCTGGAACAGTCCCGTCGTCGAATTCGACAGCTTGAGGATGTCGTTGCCGGCAAGCGAAACGGAGTACGCCTGAGTCGATCCCGATTGAGTCGATGTGTAATAGATGCGATCGCCTGACGGAGACCATGACGGATCGGACACGACGGCGTTGATTGAAACAACGACACGCGTCACGTTGC
>JBDSBT010000158.1:0-10906 GCA_039921425.1 Gemmatimonadaceae bacterium
CTGTGAATGAGCGCACGTCCACGCCTGACGGAAGCGAGCGTCACGCTGTCGGTAATTTCACTCTCCAGGGGCACGCGGAATGGTGTTTTCGGTTTCGCATCCGCCTTTCCGAGGTTGCTAGCATGAACCGCCGGCGGTGCAACATGTTCCGGTGCCCGATCGCTGGAACACGCGCTGCTTGCAATGACCAATACGAATAACAAAAAACGTGAGTTCGGCATCTCGGGTTTGCGAAGGTTTCTTGACAGGCGAGCTATCATGCTGACGCGACCCACTGCTGCGCAAGTCTCCCCGCACGCGGGCGTCCGGGGTAGATTCGTCTCTTCGAAACCAAAACAAACACTTCGCGGAGCGATTACGCCGGGCGCCACTTCAGAGACGATGCTCACGGCGGGAGAGTGGACGACGCTCGAAGCGCTGTGCACAGCCTTTCTTCCTTCCCTCGACCCAGGCCCGGGTGACGATCCCGATTTATTTGCGGCGGACGCTCAATCGCGAAAGGTTGCTGCGCGAATAGCGGATACGCTCGGGACACTCGGCGACGGGGAGCGCGGGCGCCTTCGACTTTTTCTGAAGCTGCTCAATCAACCGCTGTTCATTGCCATGCAGAGCGGCAGGCCGTCAAAGTTCAGCTCCCTGTCGGTACGCGATGCCGAACGCGTGTTACTGTCTCTGGCGTCAAGCCGGATCGCTGACCTTCGCTCTGGATTCCAGGCGTTACGGCGTCTGGCGACTTTTCATTACTACAGCGCGTACACGGGCCTCACGCCCGACCCCGTCTGGCGGGCCATCGGGTACGAGCCATCGGTGAACCCGGCTGCTGAACCTCGAGCGCTGCATTTGACTCGAATCACTGACGATGCGACACTCGATTGCGACGCGTGTGTGATCGGCTCGGGTGCAGGCGGCGGTGTCGTCGCTGCGAGGCTTGCAGAATCAGGTATGAAAGTGATCGTGCTTGAAGCGGCGAGCGATTGGCAAAGCGTGGAATTCGATCAACGCGAAGAGCCTGGCACACGTGAGCTCTATCTCGATCGCGGTACGACTGCTACTCGCGACCTGTCGCTTTCGCTGCTGGCAGGGGCATCGGTTGGCGGGGGCACAACCGTCAACTGGCAGACTTCGCTTCGGACCCCAGATTCAGTCCGAGCTCAATGGGCGGTGAGTTCCGGGTGCGAGCACTTCGCTGGAGAATCATTTACTGCTTGTCTCGATGCAGTCAGTTCCCGCCTGGCAGTAAGCACGGCTGAGAGCTCGGTCAATGCGAACAACGCTTCTCTCCGGGATGGATGTCAGGCTCTTGGCTACGAGTGGGCTACGATCCCCCGAAATTCGATCGGCTGCGATCTGGAGCAATGCGGGAACTGCGTGTACGGTTGTCGTCGCGGAGGAAAGCAATCGACGACTGTCACCTACCTTCGCGATGCTCAAGGATCGGGGGACACTCGCATCATCGCAAAGTGTCGAGCCGATCGCATCATGATGGAAAACGGACGAGTCGCGGGGGTTTTGGCGACGGCAAGAGGGAATGACGACGGGGAGTATTCAGTCAGGGTGAATGCGCGCATCGTCGTGGCCGCGTGCGGATCGCTTCACACTCCTGCGCTGTTGATGAGGTCGGGCGTACGGCTTCCTCAACTCGGAAGAAATCTTCACGTTCATCCGACCACCGGCATCGGCGCCTTGTTTCCCCAGCGAATTGCGGCGTGGTACGGGCCGCCGCAGACAGTGGTCTGCAACCAGTTTGCGTCGCTTCGCGATGGATACGGCTTTCGAATCGAGACGGCGCCCGCGCATCCTGGCCTGCTCGCGCTTGCCACTCCGTGGACAGGCGCGCGGTCACATCGCAAGCAAATGCAGACAAGCGCGAACAAGGCGCTCTTGATCGTACTCGTGCGAGACCGGTCAACCGGGACCGTGACGATCGATGGCAACGGCCGTCCGCAAATCGACTACAAGCCGGGCACCGGTGAAAAAGCGATGCTGCGCGAGGGAATGTCGCAGGCATCCCGAATACTTCACGCGGCTGGGGCGGAAGGAATTCAAACGCTGCATACGATTCCATTGTCCATGGGCAGCACTGGTGAAGCCAGCACCAACCACTCTGCTGATATCGAGTCGCTGTGTTCCGCGATCGCAAGATCGCCGGCGGGAGACAATCATCTTGCGCTGTTCAGCGCCCACCAGATGGGAACATGCAGAATGGGTCGTGACAGAGCGTCCGCGGTCTGCGATGCGAACGGTGAAGTGTTCGGGGCCAGTGGGCTGTTCATTGGTGATGCGAGCGCCTTTCCCGGGTCTTCGGGCGTGAATCCGATGATTACGATCATGGCGCTCGCACATCACACAGCCGGCAGAATTATCGGCTGATCCAGAAAACGGTAATCGAGGGTGATGGAACCTCGACCATCGATTTGGCGTAACTCCTTGAAGCTGCACAGCCCGAGGATGATTTGCCGACGAAATTGATTGCTGCCGCTCTATTGTTCGCGACGGCGAGCCTCTCAGCACAAACGCCGACTGAGCGTGCAAAGTCTCTCATGGACGCACGCAAGTACAACGAAGCAAAGGCAGTCCTCGAGCCCGTAAGTCAGCGAGATCCCGTCGCGGCTCTCTACCTCGGCCAGATCGCACTGGAGCAAAATGACCCGAAGAAGGGCGTTGACTGGCTCGAGCGGTCTGTCGACATGGATCCACGAAGCTCGGTTGCCTACGACTGGCTCGGTCGGGCGTACGGCCTACAGGCTCAGCATGCGAGCAAATTCAAGCTTCCGTTTCTCGCCGGCAAAACGCAAGGAGCGTGGGAAAAGGCCCTCGCGCTCGATCCGAACAATCTCGACGCGCGCGACGACATGATCCTGTTTTACATGCGGGCGCCGGGTTTTCTCGGGGGTGGAAAGGACAAGGCGCGGACGATGGCGAATGAAATCAGGAAGCGTAGTGGCTACCGGGGCTCGCTGGCCTGGATGCGCATCTGCAGCGACTCCAAGGACCAGGCGTGTCTCGAGCGAGAGGTCAACTCACTCGTATCGAGCTACCCGGACAGCTCAGCCAGCTATTCGTCGGCCGCGTCGTTCTACACGTCGAACAAGCAGTATGACAAATCCTTCGCGCTGCTCGACGAGCGGCTGAAGGCCCGTCCGTCCGATGGCACGGCCCTGTACGCCTACGGCCGAACCGCTTCGATTTCGGGACTCAATCTCGATCGCGGGGAGCAATCGCTCCGGCGTTACATCGCGGCGCCGAATCCGCTTGGGCCGCCGGTCGCGCAGGCGCACTACCGGATTGGCCTCATTGCTGACAAAAAGGGCGACAAGGGCATTGCGAAACGGGAATATCAGGCTGCGCTTCGTCTCGACCCGCAACATCAGGACGCGAAGAAGGCGCTCAGGGCACTTGGCGGTTGACCGGTCGGGCCAGCCGCTCTAGCTACTTTCCGGCCGAGAAAATCTGGAGAGCCGAGATGTGACTCCAGTGAACCATTATCTCGTTGCCGTCGACGACCGTGATGCGCCGAACTTCCTCAGGTCGTTCGTTCATCAATGCGACGAGCTCGGCTACGGGCCCCGCGCCAATCTGCAGTGTGTGTCCACCGGCGAGGTAAAGCTTCGCACCGGTTATCTGTCTGGCCATTGTACCGCTCCATCAATGTGACACGCTCGCGCCGGGCGCGAGCTATTCAGTCTGGTTATCTAGGATCGAGCTTTCGACCTGTATCGAGATGGTCGAAGTTTAGCAGCGTATTGAACACAAGGAAGTAACTCCCGATGGTCGAGCCGCGGTAGACAGGGTTATTCCCGAATAGCACGACGTGTCCCTTGCCCGATGGTACATCGACAACGACAGGCCGCTGGGCCACGTCGTTCCCGTCGAGCAACCCTGAGACAAGGAGAGCGCGCTGGTCGCTGAAGCGGAGAACTACTCGTGGACGCAGGGCCGGCGGAATCACGCTGAGAGGATTTCGCATCTGCTCGTTGGTGACGGCAGCAGCCTGCCACGGCTGGACCGGCTTCAGTTTGGGTGCTTCGTTACGCGCGTCCAGAACTGCGCGGCCCTGTGGAACGTCGACGTCTTCGGCTGAACCTCTTCCGGTTGGTCGAGCGGACGTTGTATCACCGCGGCCCCGGGTGCCGAGGACGCTGGTGACGGTGAAGCTCTGTCCGCCATCGCTGTAGACTGCGAGACTGTCTGGCAGGCCGTAGACGATCGGGCTCGTTTCGTCCACGATCTTCGTCCGGAGCAGCGTACCCACGACGTGATTGCGACCTGCCTGATTCATGGACACGCCACTTGCCAGTCCCATCGTGATCGCGAAATCAGCCGCATTCTCGACGCCGACGAGAACACCGCCCTTGGCGATGAATGACGCGAGTTTTTCCACTCCCTGGAATCCCATGCCAGGACGGATGTCATCGGTTTGCGCGTAGGTCGTGATGTTCGGCGTCAGCGGCGTATTCTTCCAGGGCATTGGGTTACGCCACATCGGAAGTCCGTTGACGATCGTCTGGGCGGACCCGCCGGTGGGTGGGAAGAGAATCACGTCGTACTTTGCGTTGAGATTCGGGATCTTCGCGATGTCCTGGGTGCTGATGTAGTCGAACGGAATCTGCAGAGCGTCGAACCCGAGTCTCCACCAACCCTCGGTTTGAGTGCTCGTCCACGTGTGCATGATCGCGACACGCGCAGCACGGGCCGGATGTGTCTTGACGCTCGGCGCGGCAGAGAGTCCGAACGCCTGAACACCAAGGTCGGAAGTTGCCGAATTGAGCGTTGCAGCCGGAACGCCGCGGACGATGAAAGAGCCGCGCCCGAATTTGTGTCCATCCACGGTGAACGGCTCCTCGGCAACTTGCATGTCCGCTTTGGGCAACTTGTACCGCAGGGTTGCGAGCGCGTTGTCAGCGTTGTGATTGATCGCGAAGACCGATCCGGATCCGGACACACCGCCCGGCGATTTGATGTCTCCGGTGACGACGCTCATCGGCACGTCGAGAACTTTGGGATCGACAACCCGGACCGACTGAACTGCGAAGTTTTCAGGGAATGTCCATCCGGTATCGTCGTATGGCTGCTTTTGAGGATCGCTCGGCGACCAGTATTGATAGTCGAGCAGCGCGTCGGCGATTCGGGAGTACGGCTGGTCCATGCGAATCACGTAGCTGCCTGCGGCAAACTCACGCGGCGTGAACCGCGGTGCGACTTTCACCGTGTCCGCACTGCGAAGTGTCGAAGTGTCCGCATTGGTGAGAGTCTTGGGCGTCACTCTCGGAGCGCCGGGAACGAGAACAGTGAAGCGAGCGGTAGCGCGCGATATCTCGACGTGCTGCATCTGGAGAATCTTGAGAAGGTCAGCCTGTGCGCCGGGACGGGGATCGTCACCCGGGAGAACATACGCGGCCGGCCCTTCTGTTCTGGCCTTGAGAACGGAGCGCTTGCTCTTTTCCCAGAAGTTCTGGAGGAACTGACCTCTGTTCTCTGCGAAATAATTCAGCGAGACAAGCAGTCCGGTTTGTTCGTAATTGTTGTTGTTGCGAAGCGACCATCTAACGCGCGGAAGCGGCGGATTCTGCCGAAACCAGGTTCGCGAAGTCTGCTCCGGCGAAAGAATTCGATCGACCGTCTCGGCAGTTCCACCGTTGCCGAATGTTTCGTAGAGACGGCTGATACCGTTATGTGTCGCCGCCATGAACATGAGATAGCCCGGCGACCACGTATCGAAATTTCCGTGCGTGTACACGCCGGGCATGCCGAGTCGGGTCATCTCCTGCACGTTGTTCCAGCCGAGGAGCTGCCACTCGTTCGTGAGGAGTGGATCGACCCAGGCGTTGTACGGTCCGTCGCCGACTGTGTTGTCGTAGAGAAATGCTCCTGACTCGTGCAGGTCGTGAAGCACCAGTGCTTTCGAGTTGAGATATTCGTTCAGGACGTTGCGCGAGAGGTTGAGCGTCAGCGCCATCGCGTCGCGATTGTTGTCGTGCGCGACGTACTTGCCCCAGTAGAGGAGACTTGGGTACGTCTCGTTGGGGTGCGCCATGTGCCACTTGAAGACGTCAACTTCGCGATCGCGCCCGTCGACTTCTACGATTGGCGTGATGAGCGTGATGACATTGTCGCGGATGTTCCGGATGTATGGGCTCTCGTCTACGGCGAGACGGTAGGCGAGCTCCATCAATGCGGTTGGAGCGCCTGATTCGGGAGAGTGGATCGAGCCGGTGATGTAGTAGACAGGCGTGACGCTGCTAACGAGCTGATCGGCTGTTGCGTCATTCATGCCGATGCTGCGCGGGTCAGCGAGTTTCGCCAGCTTCGCCTTGTTCGCGTCGATGTTGGCGATGAGTTGTTCGGATGCGACTGCGACCGCGATCATCTCGCGCCCTTCTTCGGTCTTACCGATGGAGTAGACCTTTACGCGCGGGCTCGCTTTCTCGAGCATGCGGAAATACGCGTAGACCTCTTTCGAGTAGGGGAGATTGTCTTTCGCGCCGGCGATGTCGCCGAGTACGGCTTTCGGGGTTGGAACTGTGGGTGAGGCGGGCAGGTAGTCCACCAGCGACGACATGAAGAAAGGCTCGGTCGTGTACTCGTGGATTTTCCGGGTGTACTCAGAGTCGATTGGTTGCGCGGGGTCGCGCATCGGCTTGAGCAGCGGGTAAGTGCTGCTGGTGCCGCTGGTGACGCCGTTCGATTGCGCCACAGTGGCGTTCTGCGCAAGGCCAAGTGCCGGGACGAGCGCGAGCGCGCCGAACAGCGCATTGAGTCGGATTTTCATGCGCGGAAGTTGTCCCCGCGCGCGTTGTCATGGAAGGGAATTGGATGGGATTCAAACCCAGAAGTCGTGTAGTTCGGCGCGGATACGCGTAGGTCTATAGGAGAGGGTCCACTTGACACCCAGGGGTGAAAGCCTTCCCGTATGGAACTTCGTTCACGTAGGTGTAGTTCGGCGCGGATACGCGTAGGTCTGTAGGGGAGGGGCCACTGGACGCCCACCAGTGACAGGGACGGTCCAGAATCGGGAAGTAGACCTGTTCAGCATCCGAGAGGAACGCGGCCCACCAAGTGAAGGTGCTGGCGCACAACACCAAGTGCCGGGCCGCTCGCAAGAAGTTGAACTGCTCAAATGGCTCGGCGGTGAAATAGGTCGGCTGGAGCGCGGCGAACTGCTCAAGGTACGGATCTTCCGGATCGTCGGTCACGATCCACACACGTCCTCGTCCATGCCGTCTCGCGATGTCGAAGTAATAGTCGGGAGTAAGTACGCGTCCTAGCCAGACGAAGTCGCCGAGGCGAATGCTTAAGACCAGATCGTCGTCGCCAGGTCGGTCGGGAGCGGTCGGCAGGCGCAGCCACGTGCGAACTCGGTCGCGATACGGGGCGTAGTACTCGGCGCGTTGGAGGTAGGCGCGAATCCAGATTTTTCGTGGACTCATGTCCGCAAGCATCGACGGTAGATCGACGATCTCTTTATCAAGGATTTGAACTAGCGGCTCCTCGAACATTTCACCGGCGATCGCGTCGGACGTGCCGCTAAAAACCTCGATCGGTTCGGCCTTCAAGACATACCCCAACTCCTCGGCCAAAATCCTGCCAAAGGAGTACTGAAACAACCGATTCCCCAGACGACCCTTGTAACTGACTTCAACCACAGACGCCTCTTATCCAGGTACGCAGCGATATCCCAGAAGTTCGCGCCCAATTTAATGCAAGCCTTGAGTGGAGTCTACCAGGAGCGCCATTGCAGCCAGCGAGCGGTTTGATAGGATCTTGCCGACCGCAGGAGGAAATCCGCATAATTCGCAGTCAGTGCCGCAAGTCTTCACATATGCTCGCCGCGGCTGCGCCTCCGGGAATGAAGCCGAGCATGTAGAACGCTGTCCGCGGAACGCGACGGAGGAGGAAATCATCGCGATTCTCGATCTGCTTTTCGGCAAGATTCCGAAACCGGAGCCCGAGCCGTGAGCAAATGGGTCTCGAGGACGGTAAGCGGTCACGGGAAGACGTCGACCGCGCCGAACCGGCAAGGGTCAGGAGACCTCGAGCTAATCATGCACAACGGAGTGCGCGAACCACATCATCGCGGCTCCAAGCTGGTAGCGATAATAATCGGTCTTTAGCGGAGGGCCTGGGATTCGAACCCAGAAGTCCTTACGGACGCCAGTTTTCAAGACTGGTGCAATAGCCATTCTGCCAACCCTCCCAGATGCTGCTGGGACTCTCGGAAACTATCGGAGCCAGCTTCCTTCCTCAACCGGGAATGACACTCGCTCCCACTGCAACTTCTTCCCGATTGACACGCTACTCCGTATGTTCGCGACGCCTCCACCGGGAAACGTCATGATTCGCAGGATTGCAGCACACGCCGTTACTATAACCGCCATCGCCCTCACCTTTTCCGCTTGCTACGGCACGATGGGCGGTTCCGCTACGACGCGGATGAATACTCTCTCACAGCAGGAGCAGCAGGAAGGCTGGAAGATCTTGTTCGACGGAACAACAACCAACGGCTGGCACAACTACAAGACAACGACAGTCGGCGCTGGCTGGCTAATCAAGGACGGTATTCTCAGCCGAACCGCCGACACTGCCGTTTCTGCCGGCGACCTCCTCACCAACGGCAAATACCGCAACTTCGATCTCGCGCTCGACTGGCGAATCTCGGAGGGCGGTAACAGCGGAATCATTTACCGAGCGACCGAAGACAACGACTACGTCTGGCAAAGCGGTGCCGAGATGCAGATCCTTGACGACGCGCGGCATTCTGACGGTAAGTTGACCCTTACATCTGCGGGTTCGGACTTCGCGGTTTATCCGGCGCCGAGCGGAGTAGTCCACCCGGCGGGCGAATGGAATTCAGCCCGGATAAAAATTCAGGGCAATCACGTCGAACATTGGCTCAACGGCACGAAGCTATTCGAGTATGAAATTGGAAGTCCCGATTGGTTAGCTAGAGTCGCAGCGAGCAAGTTCAAGTCGATGCCGAATTACGGGAAGGCATCAGAGGGTTACATCGCCCTTCAGGACCACGGCGACAAAGTCGAGTTCCGCAACGTTCGCATCAAGGCTCTTCCATGAGCCCGCGCGTACGGTTGTCCGTGATGATGTTCCTCCAATATTTCGTCTGGGGAGCATGGTATGTGACGATGGGCACGTACCTAGGTACGACCCTCAAATTCGACGGAACACAGATCGGCGCAGCATATGGGACGACAGCAATCGCCGCGATGGTCTCGCCGTTCTTCGTTGGCATGATAGCTGACAGATTTTTTCCGACTCAGCGCATCCTTGCATTGTTGCATGTAGGCGGCGCGGCGCTGCTTTACTTCGTCTCCATGCAGACGTCGTTCGGAAGCTTCTACCCGCTTCTCATTCTGTACGCTCTTCTGTACATGCCGACACTCGCGCTCACGAACTCGATCTCGTTCGACAACATGAGCGACTCGGCAAAAGACTTCCCGAAGATTCGCGTGCTCGGCACGATCGGCTGGATCGCTGCGGGAGTCCTTGTCGGACGACTTGGGCTGGAAGCAACCGCGACGCCGATGCGATTTGCAGCAGCCGGCTCTCTCGTACTTGGATTCTTCTGCCTGATGCTTCCGCACACACCTCCGCATGCAGCGGGTAAGCCGCTCGGCGCTCGAGATGTGCTGGGCCTAGACGCGTTGTCGCTCCTCAAGGATCGCTCGTTCGCGACGTTCGTCCTCGGATCGTTCGTGCTGTGCATCCCGCTTCAGTTCTACTACGCCTTCACGAATCTCTTCCTGAACGAAGTTGGGCTCTCCGAAGCCGCGACGAAGATGACTCTCGGCCAGGCGTCAGAGCTCGGCTTCATGCTTTTGCTGCCGATTGCGCTCGTGCGACTGGGTGTGAAGAAAATCATGCTCGTCGGAATGGCAGCCTGGGCGTTGCGCTACGCGATGTTTGCATACGGCAACACCGGATCGATGGTGTGGGCTCTCTACCTGGGCATCCTGCTTCACGGCGTCTGCTACGACTTCTTCTTCGTGACTGGGCAGATCTACGTCGATCAACAAGCCGGCAACAAGATTCGCGCAGCCGCGCAGGGACTCATCGCTTTCGTCACGCTCGGCGTTGGACTCTTCATCGGATCATGGGTATCCGGCAAAGTCGTAGACGCCTACGCGATCACCGGCGCGAGCGGCGCGGTGACTCACGACTGGCGATCCATCTGGATGGTTCCCGCAGTTGGCGCGGGTGTGATCCTCGTGATCTTTGCGCTCCTGTTCAGGCCTCGACTGAGCGCCGCGGGTCCGACGGTGCCGCCACTAGTGGAACCGGTGGCCCTTTAGATCAGCTCGCTCGACACGATTGCTGCGCCCTCGGAGAATCTCGATGGGCGCAGCTCCGTTACGTCGACGGGTGGTGCGTTGCCGGCGAGGAGGTCGGCGACTATTTGACCGAGAGCAGGCGAGTGCATCACTCCGTGACCAGACGATCCGTTCGCAAGCCACAAGTTCTCACATTCTGTTGACCGTCCCACAATCGCGTGATCGTCCGGAGACATCTCGTAGAGACCGGCATAGCACATCGGCCGATCGATATCGATGTTGCGCAAGGCAGCCACCCGATCGCGGCCCTTCGCGGTAACGATGTCGATCCAACCCGGATCAGCTTTCAGCAGCCCCGGATCGCCCGGCTGTTCCGGCGACGGCCAGCATAGCATCACTCGGCCATCGCGCACTCTCATGTGAAAGTCATCTTCCATGAACAGCGTCATTGGCATGTTCGACGGCAGGACATCAGTCGGAACTGTCAGCGCTGCCTGGCGGCGTAGCGGCACGACCGGAAGGACAACGCCAGCCATCGCGGCGATCAGTGCTGCCCACGGTCCCGCGGCATCAACGAAGTTGTCGGCCGCGATCGTGCCCGAGGCCGTTTCGACTGTAGCGAT
>JBDSBT010000159.1:0-18025 GCA_039921425.1 Gemmatimonadaceae bacterium
ATCGCGCTTCAGATGAAAGGTGGTGAGCCGATCACTTCGTCTGAGAGAGGAACCTTCCAGCAGTTGCGATCGAAGACACTTTCGGCCTTCCCCAAGGTAACGTTGGCCGCTAATTAGTCTTGTGTTGGTCGGGTGCTTATTGGCCACGAAGCTATTAACTCCGGGCACGATCGAGGTCCCACCTCGAACACGATTCTCGCGCTTCATACGCATTTTCGGTAGATACAAGGGCACGAAGGGCACGAAGGAGTCCTCAACATTCTCAAGCCCCACTCGATAGCGCAGCTGAATTTTTTGGGGAACAGCGGAACCAGGCACACGAGCCGGAGTAGTTCCGTCGTCAATCCTCAAATCGTTCGGAGGTGTCGAGACTTTGCTTGTAAATGGCGACGATCTCTTCGTGTCCTTCGTGCCTTCGTGGCCAATAAGCACCCGACCAACACAGGACTAATTAGCCGCCAACGTGACCTTGGGGAAGGCCGAGAGTGTCTTCGATCGCAACTGCTGGAAGATTCCTCTCTCGGACGAGGTGATTGGCTCTCCACCTTTCATCTGAAGCGCGATTCGCGGATCACGCTGCACGCCATTCACGAGAATCTCGAAATGAAGGTGCGGGCCCGTCGCGAGGCCGGTCATTCCCACCGCAGCGATGGTGCTGCCGATGGACACGTGTGATCCGGTATGGAGTCCCTTCGCGAAACTGCGAAGATGTCCGTAACGACTCACGAATCCGTTGCGGTGTCGGATGTCGATGACGTTGCCGTACCCGCTCTTGCGTCCCGCGAATACGACCACTCCGTCGCCTATCGATCTCACTGGAGTGCCCATCGCGGCTGCATAGTCGGTTCCCTTGTGCTTGCGCCAGATGCCCAGCACGGGGTGACGGCGGCCGCCGAAGATGCTCGAGATTCTCCTGAATGCGACTGGCGCGCGGAGGAACGAAGCGCGGAGTGACTTACCAGCCCCATCGAAGTACTGGCCCGACGCGGTTCTGCTGTCAAAGCGAATCGCGTCGATCTGATTCCCCGAAACTGCAAGCTGTGCTCCGAGAATCCTGGTGACGATGATCGCGCCGTTCGGCTTCTGGAGTCGTTCGACGAGAATATGAAACTTGTCGCCCACCTGAAGATCCTTGCTCATGTCCACGCGGTATTCAAAAATGTCCGCGAGAGAAAACGCCAGCTCGGTCCTGGCCGACCGCGGCAATGCTCCATTGTCGGACTTGTCGAGCGCGGAAAAAAGGCTGGATTGAATAGTTCCGCTGACTGTCAGCGTGTCGATCTTTTCCCTGTTCGACGCCACGACTAGAACCGGCGCTGCCATCAGCTCGTTCTGCTGAACTTGGGTCGCTTCGCCTGTGTGCAGGGTTGGCTCAGCGAATGCGCCAAGTACTGCGTTGTCGGGCGTACGGCTTACCGGAGGCGTCAGCCGTATTGCTATGACTGAAAAAAGTCCGACAAGTGCGTATGTAATCGCGCGTGCGCTGCGAACAGTCAATCCATCTGTCTCCGAATGAACGTCGGGATCTCCATGTCGCTGAGATCCTGTCCGTTGCCGTCGATCTTCTCCTGTAAAGACGACGGATTGGACAGCGGCGTCGCTCTTCGGGAAATGTCTGGCGTCGATAGGTTTCGCGGCTGCGGCGTAACGGTGCGGCCCCGAATTGGAAGCTGAATTACCGGGGTTCCGAAGGGCTTGGTTGCCTGCGACTCTCGGGCAAGATGCGGGTCCATGACGGCAGCCGTTGCGGCGATATTCGAAGGACTCTTGTCGAAACCGGTCGCGATCACGGTCACGCGACATTCGCCCTGCATCGCCTTCTCGTTGACCGTTCCGAAGATGATCTCGGCGTCTTCGCCAACCGCGTCCTTTACGATCTCGACGATCTGGTGCACGTCGCCGAGAGTGAGGTCGTCGCCGCCGGTGATGTTCACGAGCACACCCGTCGCGCCCGAGACGGACACGTTGTCGAGAAGAGGGCTGGCAATGGCCTGCTGGGCAGCGTCGGTCGCGCGATTCTCACCGCGTCCAATGCCAGTTCCCATGAGCGCCGACCCGCCTTCCTGCATTACGGTGCGCACGTCGGCGAAGTCAACGTTCACGAGTCCCGTGACCGTGATCAGTGTAGAGATACCCTGGGTGGCGTGAAGGAGAACTTCGTCTGCCTTCTTGAGCGCGTCGTGAAACGGGATGCCTTTTCCGACGACGGCCAGGAGCCGCTCGTTCGGAACGACGATCATCGTATCGACGTGCTTCCGCATCTCGGCAATGCCCAGCTCCGCCTGCCGTAGACGCTTCCGCCCCTCGAACAGGAAGGGGCGGGTAACGATGCCAACCGTCAAAGCACCGGCCCCGCGAGCTAGCTCGCATACAATGGGCGCCGCGCCGGTTCCCGTTCCTCCACCCATTCCGCACGTCACGAACACGAGGTCGGAATTGGTGAGAACGCGCGAAACCTCTTCGCGGTTTTCTTCGACGGCCTGCTTCCCGATTTCAGGACGAGCGCCGGCACCAAGACCGCGGGTGAGCTTCTTCCCAATCTGAATCTTCACGTCAGACTTGGAATTGAGAAGCGCCTGGGCGTCAGTGTTGATGGAGATAAACTCGACACCCGATAGCCGCTCTTCGATCATACGGTTGACGGCGTTGCCACCGCCACCGCCGACCCCAACAACTTTCATCCGAGCGTTCTGCGACGCGCTTTCCTCGAACTCGAAATTCATTCGGTGGGGTGCTCCAATGCTGCTGGGGTTGGGAAAAGCGAACGGCCAATATATATGCGACTTTAGCGCATCATCCAATAGCCAAAACAGATAACGGAAAAGAAATCTTCAACAGTTATCGTTCGGCAGTTTCCCACACTAGCTACATGGCGGGAAATTTTATGATGTGGAAAGTTTTTCAACACTCAAGGCGCACGTTTCGGGCCCAGCTTTTCGATCAGAAGAAATCCTGAAGCCAGGTCTTCACGCGTTGGGCAAAACGGTCGACGTTTGGCGATGAAATCGCGCGTTTTTTTCCAGCCGCTGACGCTCCTCCAACGGCAACTCTGTTCGCACCGTAAAGTGCCAACCCAACGACTGTTGAGAAGCGGGGTGCCTCGACCGAATCAGACAGTCCGCCAACGTTTTCGGTGGGAATTCCGACACGCACGCCCGTGCCGAACACATCGATGGCGAGTTCGGCAACTCCCATCATCGCGGCCGCGCCGCCGGTTGCTACAATGCCTCCACTCAACCGGTTGGAGTATCCTGCACGCTCGATCTCCCCCTGGACCAGCGAGAAGATCTCGTCGATACGCTGGTGAATGATGTGCGCCAGAACCTCGCGCGGTATGTGTCGCTCGCCCTGCGCAACCGTGCTCGGCAGCTCAATGATGTCGTCAGGGCTGACCATCGGCTCGTAGGCGCAGCCATAGCGCTCCTTCAAGCGCTCGGCATCAGCCTGGGTGACGCCAATTCCCTGCACGATGTCGTTCGTGACGTTGCTGCCGCCGTAGTTAATGGTGCCGAGGTGGCGGATCTTTCCTTCATGGAAGATGGCGATGTCGGTAGTGCCGGCCCCCATCTCGACGAGAGCGACGCCAAGCTCCTTCTCATCCTCCGTAAGTACGGCAAGCGCGCTTGCCAGCGGCTCGAGAACCAGCTCTTTCACGTGATAACCTGCTCGCTCTACCGACTTGCGAAGGTTCATCGCCGGCGATCCGCCAATCGTGATCAGGTACATCTCTGTCTCGAGGCGAGTTCCAATCATCCCGATGGGATCGCGAATGCCTTGATTCTTGTCGACCGTGTATTCCTGCGGAATCGCGTGGAGCAGCTCGCGATCCTGGGGGAATGGCTGAGCGCGGGCGACTTCGTTGGCGCGATTCACGTCGGCGCGTGAGATCTCGTCTCCATTTACGGCAACGATTCCCTTGCTCGTCATCGCGCGGACGTGCTCGCCGGCAATTCCCACGTAGATCGACTCGATCTTCACGCCGGCCATGCGCTCCGCATCTTCGACGGCTTTCTTGATCGAACGCGTTGTTTCTTCGATATCCGACACGATACCGCGACGAAGCCCGGTAGTGCGCGCCTGACCGACTCCCAGAATCTTGATCTTCGTATGTCGCTGGATGTCGCCGACCGCTTCGGCTATAACCACCGTTGTTTTCGCCGATCCTATGTCGAGACCCGCGATGACGTGTTCGTGATTCATTGAAGCCTTGCGATCACCTGATCGCGGTAACGAAGGTCGAGCTCGGCGACATTTGCCCGGCGCCGCAGAAGGTCGGACTCGACCGGAAAGATATCGGCCAATCGCAAGACGGACACCCCCATCATGGCGCGGACGCGAAGTCCCTGTCGCGATGCCGACGCAGCGAACGCCACGGAGTCCGCCACAGAGTCAGCAGGCGTCAGTGCTCCGCTTTCGCGTCGATCGAGCAACAGGACGATTTCGTCGCGACCTTCGCGCCCGATCTCGCTGATTCGATTGAAAAGAAGAGCGTCGCTCGAGCGAAGGGCGCCGAGCAGCGCGAGCATCGACGCATCTCGCTGGAGGGCGATGGGAAGGTCGAGATCCGCCGATGTCGGATCGATTGGCAGTACTACGCCAGCGCTATCCACTGCCTCGAGACCCCGCGGACTCGGTGAAAGCGCGACCGGCAAATTCTCTGTCACTCTCACGACGAGCGTTCCCGGGAGCTTACGCGTGATGGTCGCGCCAGCGATTTGGGGGAGAGTCTTCAGACGCGTCACCAGCAAAGCGTTATCGTCCCAGACGGAGCGCATGGTATCAAGCCCAAGCCTTTCGACCACGGTCGCCGGGTCCAGGTAGTAAGCCCCCTCAACTTCGATCGTACGCACATGGAAGTAATCCATCCGGGTCGCGCCGCGGCGGGCGAACCAGGCGGCTGGTGCGATCAGGAGCAGCAACAGAATCACCGCTAGAAGGCTCCAGCGAAAACGATTGTTTCGGGGCGGAACGAGTTCACCGAGGGATTGGCTCACCCTTTTTCCATCAGGCGGTGCGAGAGTTCAGGTCCGGTTCGCGTGATGTCACCGGCGCCGATGGTAAGAACAACGTCACCCGTCCCGACGAATTTTTCCAGAGCGGCGGCCAGGTGATCTCTAGGCCCCTGCCATGCGGGCGGTTTGCCGGCGGATCGCATTGGGCCAGCGATCATTTCGGAGCTCACGCCTTCGATAGGCTTTTCCCGCGCCGGATACAGGTCGCAGAGAAAAACTGCGTCTGCGAGCACTAGCGCCGACGCGAACTCTTCCTGAAAGTCACGTGTTCGCGTGTAGAGGTGAGGCTGAAATGCGGCGATGATCCGACGATCAGGGAAAGCGGAGCGAGCGGCTTCGAGAGTCGCGCGAATTTCCGTCGGGTGGTGTGCGTAGTCATCGATGATCGACACGCCGCCGACATCGGCAATTCTCTGGAACCTTCGCTCGACTCCCGAAAACGACTCAAGACCCGGCAAGAGCTTTTTCAATTCAACGTCGAGCGCGATTCCTGTCGCAATGGCCGCCAGCGAATTCCTCACGTTGTGCATCCCCGGCACGAGGAGGTGCACTGCGCCCAGAGGATGTCCATCGTAAGTGACGTGAAACTTCGATCCGCCATTGAATGGTTCGATTCCTTTCGCGACAAGCCGGGCATCAGGCGACGATGTTCCATACCGTATCACCTCGGCCGTGTTGGGAGTCGGAAGCGTGTTCGCTCCGTGATCATCGGCGCACAGAATTATCGTCGCTGCGCCCGCAACGAATTGCGCAAACGCTGCGCGAATCTCCTCGATCCCACCGGGATAAATATCCAGATGGTCGGCCTCCATGTTCGTGACGACTGCGACAGTCGGCGAAAGTGCGTGGAAGGACCTGTCGTATTCATCAGCTTCGACTACAAAGACTTTGTCACCGCCTCCCTTCAAGTTTCCATTCCAAGATCCCACTCGGCCGCCGGCGACTCCTGTCGGGCTGAGGCCTGCTGCATCGAGCGCCTCGGTCGTCATGACTGTCGTCGTGGTCTTGCCGTGCGTGCCGGCGATACCCACCAATTCGCCGCCCGACACGGCCTTTCCAAGTGCTTCCGCGCGCCGAGTCACGGTAATCCCCAGCTCGCGGGCCCGCTGAAGCTCTGGGTGATCTTTTGGGACAGCGGATGTGACGATGACTTCCTGCGCGCCGGGCACATGGGCCGCATCGTGGCCGTGCAAAACATGCACGCCGAGGCGCTCGAGGTCGGCGGATGCGGCTGATGTGGCGTCGCAACCAGTGACGACGTATCCGCGCCGTAGATAGAGCTCGGCGAGCGCACTCATCCCCGCGCCGGCAATGCCAACGAAGTGAACCGGGCGGTCGCTGCTGTTGGTTGAGTCAGACATCGGCGGCGGGAATCCAGAAAGTGAAATGTCCTGGCACAATCGAAATCAGTTGCGCTTAATGAGTCCGAGAATGTCGGTCGCAATATCGCGAGCCGCGTTCGGCCGCGCTCGTGTTTTTACGGCAAGCGATCGCTCAGCCAACAGGCCGGGACTTTCCAGCAGCGCCGTTACCGACCGGCGCAGGGTTTCAACCGTAAGCTGACTCTGGATGATCATCTCGGCTGCACCGGCGGCCGCGAGCGCCTTCGCATTCGCGGTCTGATGATCCGCCGCCGCGGTGGGAAGTGGAATCACGATTGGCGGAATGCCCCACGCGGCCAGCTCCGCTGTCGCAATTGCACCGCCGCGGGAAATTGCAAAATCGGTCGCAGCGTAGGCTTCAGAAACGGGAGAGAGATAAGGGCGAATGCGAACGTTCGCAGTTTCCAGCGCGGAGTAGTCCGCGAATGTCGCCTGACCGGCGGCCCAGATAATATTGAGACCGGCCGGAAGGCCCGCCTTGACCCATTCAGCGACAACGTCATTGATTGCCTTCGATCCCTGGCTTCCGCCGTAAACAAGGAGCACTTTTTCGTCGTCAGGGAAGCCCCATCCAACGCGAGCTGCCGTTCGATCAGGCAACGGATTCGGAGGCGGCTCAATCGGATTTCCGGAATCGAAAAGGATTGTTGCCTTCCCTGGATTGAGGTATCTGGCCGCCTCGGGAAAACCGTTGAAGACCTGCCGCGCATACCGGCTGAAGAATTTCGTCGTCAGGCCCGGGAAGCTGTTTTGTTCCTGTATCGCGAATGGAATCCGATGCGCCGCAGCGTAGGCCAAGACAATACCGGAGGCGTATCCGCCGGTACCGACCACGCACGCCGGACGCTCGGCATCTGCGATCTGGCCAAGGCGGCGCCACGCGGTGAGGCCACCAACCAGCGTTTTCCAGTTTTCCCACGGTCGCGACCGATACAATGGATGAAGGTCGAGCAGCTCGTGAGGAAACTCTGTCGTCGGCAGAACGTTGCGCTCTATTCCCCTCTTTGCGCCTACGAAGAACGGCTTTATGTCGGGCGAAAGCTTCACTAGTGCGCGAGCGATCGCGAGGCCGGGATACAGATGCCCGCCAGTTCCGCCACCAGCGAAGAAAATTCTCATCTACGCGTGCCGAGGCTCGAACGATGGATCTGTCGCGCGCGAGCCGATGACCTTTTCGCGGGTACTCCCGATGTTCACGAGTATTCCCGTCATCACCAGCGACAAGACCATGTTCGAGCGTCCGAACGAAACGAACGGAAGCGTGAGCCCCGTCGTCGGGAGCATCCCTATTACCACGCCGATATGAAGAAATGCCGTGATCACGATCGTTGACGTAATTCCGACCGCCACCAGCTGAAGGAAAGTCGAGCGCGCCTTGTGGGCGATTCTGAATCCCAGAAAGGCAAAGGCGGCAAACGCCAGTACGAGCACGAGCATTCCGACGAATCCCCACTCTTCCCCGATCGATCCCGCGATGAAGTCGTCGTACGCCAGGGGAAGAAAGCCAAGCGGCTGGCGTCCCTGCCCAAAGCCAACGCCGAGAATCTTCCCGGAGCCAACCGCTATCAGTGACTGACGCAGCTGATCGCTTACGTGAGTCGGTGCTGCTCCAGGGTCGAAAAACGCGGTCATGCGGAGGAGTACGTAGTTCAACCGCTGCATCTGCGTCCAGAGCAGCGGAATCGCAACTATGCCGAGGACAACGAAATGCCCGATGCGAACGCCGCCGGCAAAGAGAATGATTCCCATGATGAGCGTGTACATCATTGCTACCGAGAGATCCGGCTCGAGAGCCACGAGCACATCCATCAACCCGACGATGACGAGGAATGGAAGCAATCCCTTGGTCAAGCCCCTGAGGGCATCGCCCTTCTTCACGATGAGCATGGAGGTCCAGATGATCAATGCGATCTTGCCAAGCTCGGACGGCTGGAGCGATGCACCAATCAGAAATCGGCGCGATCCGCGGATGCGTGGCGCGATCGACTGCGTGAAAGGCAGGATGATCAAAAGGAGAAGGACGAGGGAAAACAGCATAAGCGGCCACGCGTACTTGCTCCACTTCTCTGCATCGATCTTCGACAAGATTGCGAGACCGACGATGCCGGCAGCCACGCCAACAAGCTGCCTCAGAATGAAGTACCCGCTGCTGAGATTCTTTGTCTGCGCGTAGATAGCGCTCGCGCTGTAGACGGTCGCCAGACCGAACGCGAGAAGGCAGGCCGTGATGAAAAGAATGAGTCGCGCTTCAGGCCCCATGTACCATCGATAGCGAACATCGGCTATGGTTGCAGTCATTCGCCCGCCATCGCCAGACGCTTGAACGTGTTTCCGCGCTCTTCGTAGTTCTTGAACATGTCGAAGCTCGAACACGCCGGAGACAACAAGACCGCGTCGCCCGGATCGGCGCTCTGCCGGGCGTGAGCCAGTATCTCTTCGAAATCGGAACCGAGTCTCTCGAATGGAACGACTTTGCCGAGATCCTTCTCGATCTCCGGTGCCGCCTCGCCGTACGCAATGACCTTTTTTACAGATCTCTTTATCGCGTTGACCAGCCCTGTGTACGGCTCGCCCTTGTGACGACCGCCGAGCAACAGGATCGTCGGTCGCCTCATTCCGCCGACGGCGACGAGTGTAGAGCTGACGTTGGTGGCCTTCGAATCGTTGATCCACTGCACGCCGTTCACTTCGCCGACTATTTCCAGACGATGCGCCAGCGCATTGAATGTCCGCAAGGCGCCGGCCATCGCCGCCAATGATTCGGTAGTCGCGAAAGGCTCCTCGGCGACGGATACAGCGAGCGCCGCAGCAAGCACATTTGCAACGTTGTGATCACCAAGCAGACTGAGCTCGCCGCGCGGAAGGAGCGCATCACCCCTCAGCATCATCATTCCTGTCGATTCGTCGAGCCACGCATCAGAGCGTGCGCGCGTCGAGAATCCGAATTTTTCGCCGGCGACATTCGCCGTCATTTGACCGACGAGCACATCATCGCGGTTCAGAATCCATTTCGAACCTTTGGTCGCTCTGGCGAAGAGGCGCGCCTTGTCGGAGTAGTAGTCGTCCGTGCTGCGATATCGGTCGAGATGGTCCGGCGTCAGGTTCGTCAGTACCCCGACCTCCGGCAACAGGCTCGGCGTATCGTGAAGCTGGAAGCTAGACATCTCGAGCGCGATCCACGACGGTGGCTTTGGCCTGAGAGCCATGTCTGAGAGCGGCGTGCCGATGTTCCCGGCATCGACGGCGTCCATTCCGAGCCCACGCAGGAGATGCCCGATCAATGCCGTGGTCGTCGTTTTTCCATTGGTGCCTGTGACTGCAATGATCCTGGAGCGATCGAGCGCGCCGAGTGCAACCTCGATCTCGCTGACGAGCGGTACGTGGGCTTCTCGCGCCGCCGCAACGGGAGGATTTTGCGGATCGATCCCGGGGCTGACCACTACGCGGGACGCACGCGCAATTCGATTGAGGTCATGTCCGCCGACGTCAACCGAAGCGCCAAGCGCGCGGAGCGCAGCAGCATTCGCCTCAACCGTCGCGCCCGTGCCGGCATCGGAGGCATACACGCGCGAGCCGCGGGAAAGCAGAAGACGGGCTGCTGAAGTCCCGCTCTTACCCAACCCGAGAACCGCGACTTCGCGGTCGGGCTGATTCGCGTCCGTCATCTCAGCTTCAGCGTGCTCAGTGCGAGGAAAGCGCAAAGAATTCCGAGAATCCAGAAGCGCACGACGACCTGACTCTCGTCCCAGCCGCCCTTTTCGAAATGATGGTGGAGCGGTGCCAGCCTGAACACGCGATGTGTCTGCGCGTACTCCAGCCCTTTCGCTCGGCGATAAATCTTGAATACGACCCGCTGCAGGATCACCGAAATCATCTCCGCAACGAACACTCCTCCCACCAGAAGGAGGACAAATTCGGACTTGAGAAGAATCGCAACGACGCCGAGTGCGCCGCCCAATGCGAGCGATCCGGTGTCTCCCATGAAGACCTGGGCCGGATGCGTGTTGTACCACAGGAAGCCGATGCACGCTCCCATGATCGCCGCGCAGAAAACAGTCAGCTCGCCTGCACCACGCAGGTAGAACACCTGCAGATAGGCCGATGCGTCGATGCGCCCGATCACGTACGCAAAGAGCGCAAGTGTGAGTACTGCGATCGCCGTGAGTCCAGCCGCAAGCCCGTCGAGACCGTCAGTGATGTTGACTGCGTTGCTCGTTCCAGCAAGCACAAACGTCACGAACAACACGTACAGCCACGCGACGCTCGGTACAATGAGGATGTACTTATAGAAAGGCAGCGTGGTGGACGCGCCCGGCAGCGTGGACAGCGGGAAATGCCACAGGTACCATCCAAGAGCTATTCCAATCGAAGCCTGGCCAATCAGCTTGTAGCTCTCGATCAAGCCGGTGTTCTTCGCACCCGCCTGTCGCTGCTTGAGCTTGAGGAAATCGTCGAAGAAGCCGATGAACCCCATCCACAGCATCACGAACATCGCAATCAACACATAGCGATTGTTCAGCTTCGCCCAGAGCAGCGTTGGGATGAGCGTTGACGCCAGAATGATCAGTCCGCCCATCGTCGGCGTGCGGCGCTTGTCCTGATGGCTGTCGGGCGTGCCTTCGCGAATCACTTGATGGAGCCGCATTCTGCGAAGCCGTGCAATAATCAGCGGACCGATGATGAACGACAGTACGAGTGCAGTCACAGCCGCACCGGCCGCTCGAAACGAGATGTAGTTGAATATGCGGAGAAACCCGAAGTTCCTGACTAGCGGAACGAGCAGATAGTTGAGCACTAAGCGTTCGCCCAGGTTGTGATGTGAGGAACCATCTGCTCCAGTTTTACGCCGCGCGACGCTTTCAACAGTATGACCGCATTCGTCTCCATACGCGGCTCGAGCAGCAGCCAAAGCTCCCCAACTGTGGGCGCCGACACAACCCTCGAATCATTTCCGCCGACTCGAGCGAGCGAGGCAGCAAAATCTCCGACCCCGGCAATCACGTTCGCGCCCGACTCTAGCGCGAGCCTGCTGATGTCGTCATGACACTGGTCGGAAGCCGCTCCCAGCTCGCGCATCGTGCCCAGAACGATGACCCTCTGGCGGTCCGGTCCGACGTTCCGAATAAGGTCGATTGCGGCCCGCGTCGAGCCAGGATTCGCATTGTAGGCGTCGTTTATCAGCGTGACCCCCGCGATCTCTTCCCAGGCTGTACGCATGCCTGGCACCGGCATTTCCTCGATACCCTTCGCTGAATTTTCATCGGAGACCCCGCATACCCTCGCGACAGCTATTGCGATCATCGCGTTCTGAACGTTGTGCAGGCCACGCAGCGGAAGGGCCAGCGTGACACCTTCGAGTTCGAGCGTCCCTCGTCCATCCGCGTCCACCGACCACGATACCGGTGTCACGTCGGCGTTTTCCAAACCGGCAGTAACGACTTCCCTGGCACGATCCTTCGCCGCCTCGGCAATTTCGGGCTGAGACGATGGCGTGATCGCGACTCGAACGCCGTCGAATGCTGCCGCCTCTTCACGCAGTACCCCCTCGAGATCGCCGAGGCCCTCGAGATGTTCTTCGGCCACCGACGTCACAACTGAAATATCGGGGTCAATGATCGCGCGCAGTATCGCAACCTCGCCCGCCAGGTTGGTTCCCGCTTCTATGACAGCGATTTCTGCTTCCCTTGGTATCGACAACAGGGTCAACGGAACGCCGATACGATTGTTCAGATTGCCAGTCGTAGCGTGGACGCTCAACTCTGGGGCAAGCGCCGCGCGGATCAAATCCTTGGTGGTTGTCTTGCCATTACTTCCCGCCACCATCACGATCGGCTTTCCCCATACAGCTCGCCAGAAGCTCGCGAGCTGGCCGAGTGCGACGAGTGTGTCCTCCACTTTGAATGCAGGAACTTCGATGCCGGTAGTGTCGAACTCATTCGATACCACTAACCCTACGACGCCCTTCGTAATAGCATCGCGAACGTAATCGTGCCCGTCAAAGTTTTCGCCGACGAGCGCAACAAACATCTCTCCGGCTGCGACGGATCGAGTGTCAGTGTTAATCTTCGTGATCTCGACTGGGGATCTGGGGGACTTCTGCCCGTCGACGTCGCCAAGTGCTGCAGCGATTCGGTCGAGATTCCAGAAGCTCACGCAGGCGTGCCCGAAATCAACTCTCGCACGATATGCTTCTCATCGAACGGAAGCTTGGTTGTGCCAATTATCTGATAGGTCTCGTGACCCTTCCCCGCGAGAAGAACTACGTCGCCCGCGTGGGCTTCGTTCAGCGCATATTCTATCGCCGCCATTCGTCCTTCAATTCGCCTGTGACGGCCCCGCGTCATTCCGCCTTCGATATCGTCGAGAATCTGTTGAGGATTTTCCGTTCGCGGATTATCGTCCGTCAGCACAACAACATCGGCGCCTGCTTCCGCAGCGCGACCCATCTGTGGCCGTTTGCCACGATCGCGGTCACCACCGCACCCGAAAACGAGGATCAGCCGTCCCGCGGTGAACGGCCGTATCGCGCCGAGTGCTCGCTCCATCGCGTCGGGAGTGTGCGCGTAGTCGCGAAGCACCGTGGGGTGATGCGCGATTACTTCGAGGCGACCGGGAACCTGCGGAAGGTCGGCAAGACTCTGAGCGAGCGAGTCAAGCTCCATTCCGAGCGACAGTCCGACCGCGATCGCACCAAGCGCGTTGTGAACGTTCACGTCACCAATCAGGGGGAGCGATACGGGAGAGCTTTCGCCTTCATAGTTCAGCCTCCACTCGCTCCCCGTGGAGGAGAACCGAACCTCAGTCGCTCGAACTTCCGCTTCCGCCGACACGCCAAAGCAAATCTTCCGGCGACGGGGCGGAAGGCCGCGCCAGTTCGCGTCATCGACATTGATAGCGGCCCATCCATTCGGCTTGAGGTAGTCCATCAGCGCGGCCTTGGCCGTGAAGTAGGCTTCCATCGTTCCGTGATAGTCGAGATGATCGCGAGTGAGATTGGTAAAGATTGCCGCATCGAAACTCAGTCCGTCGATGCGGCGCTGGTCGAGACTGTGAGACGACACCTCCATGGCAACAGTCTTCACATCCCTGTTTACTAGCTCACGCAGCACTCGCTGAAGCTCAACCGGGCCGGGCGTCGTCAGCTCTGCCCCGCCAGGCACGACCTCGGCCTCGGTTCCAAACAACACTCCAAGAGTGCCAATCGACGCGCTAGGCGATCCGGGCTGGTCGAGCAGGTGACGCAGAATTCCGGCTGTCGTGCTTTTTCCGTTCGTCCCGGTAATTCCAATCATTCGAAGTGCGCGCGACGGATTCCCGTAGGCCGCGCCGGAAGCGACAGCCGCCGCCTTTCGGCCTTCGCGAACTACGATCGACGGAAGTTTTGTCCGCTCCGCATCCTCAACCATCGCGACAGCCGCACCATTCTGTTCGGCAAGGGTGAGAAATTCATGCCCATCGCGAACACTCCCCTTCACCGCAATAAACAGAGTTCCGGCTCGGACGGCCCGGCTGTCGTCCGCGATTCCGTCGACAAATTCCGGCAGCTCCCCGCAGGTACCCGCGAGAAGCCCCGCACTTTCGAGCGCGGAGATGATACCTGCCAGCCGAACGGCCATCAGTGAAATTGCTGAAGTTTTACGATAGACCCGGGAGTCAGCATCGTTCCCGGAGCCGGCGATGTGGACGCGCCAATTGAATTGACGAGCTGCACCCTGAACCCCGCTCTATGCAAGGCACGAACCGCGTTTCTGAGAGTCAATCCCGTGACGTCCGGGACTTCCCGCGCGGTGACGTCGGCGACTATTCGCGGTCGCGAAAAAGGCAGCGAAAACTCCGCCGGAGGTTTGTCCGGTTTCTGGACCGCTATGGCCAGGGGGACAGGTACTGCTTCGTCGCCATTTCGCATATCGAGAGCAGGTGCGAACGTCGGTCTCTGACCCTTCGCCGCGGCAGCCGTTCGCGCAGCAAGGTTCGACGATTCGGGCAGCGCTATTCTCCTTTCGACCACCGCGAGCTCGCCACGATCGAGGGCCGCATCACGCGCTGCAATGGCCGCTCTCAAAACGACGGCCGAGACGGGAGCGGCGATGTCGCCACCGTAGTATCCCCCGCGCGGACTGTCGAGCTTAACGAGCACGACGAACTGCGGATCGTCCGCGGGAAACAGTCCGACGAATGACGCGGTGTAATTCCCCTCGACGTAGCCGCGGCCTTTCATGGTACGTCTCGCGGTACCGCTCTTTCCCGCGAGCCGGAACGTTGCGAGATCCGCCTTAATCCCGGTACCGCTGTCGACGACGCTGATCATTAGCTGTCGCACCTTGCTCGCCACTTCGCTGCGGAACACCTGGCGCAACACTCGGGGTTTTGCCTGGAAGAGAACTTCTCCGTCTGGCGCGCGAATCTCCTTGATCAGGTGCGGCTCCATCAATGCCCCGCCATTGGCCAGCGATGCGTACGCCGCAACGAGTTGGAGCGGAGTAACAGCGATCTCATACCCCATCGCTATGGAACCAACCGAAGTAGCATTCCAGCGCGATGGCTCGCGCAGGGTGCCAGCGGCTTCGGACGGAAGGGGAACGCCTGTCGGGGTGCCAAGCCCCAGATCGCGCAATGTCTCGTATTGTTCGCGGCGTGTAAGCCGCTGGGTAAACTGAACAATTCCGATGTTGCTCGAGAAGCGTATGACATCGGCGAGCGACATCTCTTTCTCGCGGTGAGAATCGGTGATCGTTCGCCCCATGAACGTCCACTCTCCGCCGTGCGTGTCGATCATCTCGTCAGTTCGCGCTTTGCCGCGCTCGAGCAGCGCTGCAGCCATGAACGGCTTGATCGTCGAGCCGGGCTCGAAGGGCTCAGTGACTGCGGTATTGGAGAATGACTGCCCCGATCGCTGGCTCGCCATCGCGAGAATGTCCCCGGTTCGTGGATTCATGACGACGATGTCACCCCCAGTCGCCTGAAGACTGTCGGTCGCAGCCTTGAGCGCACCTTCGCAGATATCCTGCAGGTCGCGGTTTATCGTCAGCGTAACGTTGTTTCCGGCCCGCGGCTCTACCGCGGATTCGCCTGGAGTATCCATTCTCCTTCCCTTCACGTCACGAGCGAACGATGCGCGGACGGTGTCGCCGCTCAGTATCCCGTCCATCGAAAGCTCGATGCCGTTGGCCGCCTTTCCCGACGCGTCCACGCCCCCGAGGATGCGTCGAATTCCAGCTGAGCTCACGTAGTCGCGGTTCATCACGGATTGCGTGTGAACACCAGCGAGCGGGGTAAGTAAAGAAACTTCAGAAGCGACGTGTAGCCCGGGCAGCGGTACCCACTTCCTGCGCGTGTCGCTCGCCGCGACGATCCATTCCTTTGGAAATCCGGCCGCTGTCATCCCAGCCACGAAAGCCGGGCGGTTTTTCAACTCATTTGGGGCGACGGCAAGCCTGTACAGCTCCCGACTCTCCACGAGCACATTGCCTGATGCGTCGAACACATTCCCGCGAGACGCGCGGCTTCCTCCCCTTGCGAACTGCTGGCGTCGGGCGCGTGCCGCCCACTGATCTCCCTGAAAGATCTGCACCCGCGCGGCCTGAGCAACTAGCGCGACTGCAAAAACAGCAAGAGCCGCGTGAATTAAGGTAACGCGATTAATGCGCAACGGTCGAGCCCGAGCGATGCAGATATACGATCTGGGTTTCCAGCGGCGGATGCATGCCGAGTCGTCGCTGAGCGATCGGAAGGATGCGCGACCGCGAGCTTCCTTCGCGAATTAACTGGGCAAGCCGGGTGCGCTCGCTCTCGAGGTCAGCCTGCCTGCGCTGGACCGAAGTGATCGACGTCCCTTCGCGATGTCCATAGCTTCGGCGTGTGACGACCGCGGCGGCAATGAGAACGAATCCCACCAGGCCGCCGGCAATCATCCAGCGTCCGACCTTCAGGCTCCTTTTCGCCACGCGCGAAGTCGAGCGCTGCGAGCGCGAGGATTTCGTTCGATCTCGGTGTCACTCGCCGATACTGCCCTGCGAGTGACGAGCTTGCCCAGCGCTGCTCCACGGCAGGTGCACGTCGGCTGCTTTGGGGGGCAGATGCAGTCGAGCGACCACTCACGCATTGCGTGTTTTGTAATTCGGTCCTCTCCCGAGTGATAGGAAATCACGGCAAGGGTTCCGCGCGGCTCAAGCCAATCGCGAAGCGCGGGCAGGGCAGAAGACAATCCGGTCAGCTCGTTGTTCACCGCAATGCGAAGGGCCTGGAACAGCCGCGCGAAATCCCCTTTACCTGATCGTGGTCCCAGCACGGCGCGAATAGCTCCGACAAAATCATCGCTCGTCGAAAAAGCTCTATTCCCCCGGCGGCGAACGACCTCGCGAGCAAGGCGTCGCGCTTTCGGCTCATCGCCGTAGTCACGAAAAATTGTCGCGAGCTCGCTCTCATCGGCGGTGTTCAGAAGATCGTCAGCACCGGCGTCTGAATCGCCCATTCGCATGTCCAGCATCGCCCCATCGCGAAAGGAAAAGCCACGGGCTTCGTCGTCGAGTTGATGTGAAGAGACGCCGAGATCGGCGAGTATCGCGTCGAATCTCTGCGCTGGATCCGTGAGCAACGTGTTCACCTCGGAGAAGTTGCCCAATATAACGCGAAAGCGGCCCGACGCCGCATCGGGCGCAAGCCGCTTTATCGACGTTTCGATTGCTGCCGGATCGCGATCGATCGCGGTGACCGTCGCCCCCATAGAAAGAAGGGCGGCGGTGTGTCCGCCGCCCCCCAGTGTGCAATCTAGAATCGTTCGTGCCCCGTCGAACAACTTGACTATTTCATCTGCGAGTACCGGCGCGTGATACTCGGTGTCCCACGCGCCCGGTACCCCGAAACTCATTTGCAGAATCGCTTGACCTGATCGGCAACGGCCGGCGTGAACTGCGGAATCGCCGTCAGAAGCTGCTTCGCCGCATCGGGATAGCCCTGAAGTCCAGCCGGCACGTTCTCCTGCGCCGTAGCGAACGATTCCTTGGCGAGTCGCGCCAGCTGACAGCTCTTCGAAGTCTGCGCTTCGTTGACCGCGCTCTGGCCAATCAGAAACGATGATGCGCCAGCAAGGAACTTGGCGTCGGCAGAGGGCTCGATCTTGTCCGACAGCAGCAGAAACTGAACAGCGCGCTGGAGGTCAGGACGTGCCTTTGATGCATTGCCTGCCTTGTACGCATCACTTCCCGCCTTGAGCGCAACCTGTGCGCAGGTCTTCTTGTCGTACGGCGCGGGAATCGCAGCGCACTGATTGATCACCGCGAGCAGGCTGTCCGGCTGATTCATATTGCTGAAAATCAGCGCTTTCTGAGCCAGGCCACCTTCAACTCGCGGGTTGACTGAGAGTGCACGATTGATGAGTGGAAGTGCCTGCGCATTCTGGCCGGCCTTGCTCTGCGCGTTTGCCTGGAGAACGAGCAGCGTAACGTTCGACGGGAATTTCTTGACGCCCAGCGCGGCGAGTTCCGCCGAGCGAGTTGGGCTGATCGACGACGCAGCAGACGCGCTACGGATGAAATACGACGTGTCGGCGAGCGCCGTGTCGGCGACAATCAACTGTGCACCGACGTCGAGCGCCCGCTGGTAATATTCGGGGCCGGCCAGGAAAACCTTCCA
>JBDSBT010000160.1:0-8338 GCA_039921425.1 Gemmatimonadaceae bacterium
TATCTACCGGATATGCGGATGAAGCGCGAGAATCGTGTTCGAGGTGGGACCTCGATCGTGCCCAGAGCTAAGAGCTCGTCACGGAGCGTGAGGCCCCCTCGTCCACGCCTGCTGCCAGAGCTCGAACAACTGCCTGAGGCTGGGAGTGAGAAGACATCAGCGAGGATTCCCAGACCTCGAATACAAGACCGAGCGAGAGCACAGGCACTCATCTCTGGAGAGGTTATGAGTGGCTTCCTGGGAATTGACGTCGCCCAATCTGATCTAGTCGTAGCACGAGAAGGAGTAGCTGGAAGCAAGACATACCCGAACACCGAGCGTGGTCATCGCGATTTGGTGCGAGATCTCGACCGGGAAGCGAAGATCGGATCACCCGCCGATCTGATTGTGCTCGAAGCCACCGGCGGATATCAGCGTGAAGTAGTGGCTGCGCTCGGCGGCGCTGGTCTCCCAGTCGTTGTAGTCAATCCGCGTCAGGTGCGCGACTTCGCTAAATCTACCGGCCAGCTCGCTAAGACCGATCAGCTCGATGCTCATGTGCTCGCTGACTTTGCGGCCAGAATCAAACCTGATCTCAGGCCGTTACCGAGCGAGGAACAGGAAGAGCTACGCGACTTTCTGACCCGGAGAGAGCAATTGATCCAGATGCTTGTCGCCGAGAAGAACCGGCTTCTTCAGGCCACGGGTAAGCGGCTGCAGCATCGAAGGAAAGAGATAAAAAAACATATCGATTTCCTCGAGCGCGAGATGAAGATGCTCGATAGCGACCTTGATGGGACCTTGAAGAAAAGTCCGCTCTGGAGAGAGAACGACGATCTTCTTCAGAGCGTGCCCGGAATCGGGAAGCAGAGTGCACGCGCGCTCATCGGCCTTCTTCCTGAGCTAGGAAGCGTGAGTGGAGGTCAGATCACAAAGCTCGCCGGCCTGGCTCCTTTTAACCGCGACTCCGGGATGATGCGCGGCAAGCGTCACACTGGCGGCGGAAGATCCAAGGTCAGAGCTGTGCTCTACATGGCGGCGATGAGCGCGATCCGCCACAATCCGCAAATCAAGGACTTCTACAATCGGCTGGTCAAAGCCGGTAAGCCGAAGATGGTGGCAATCGTCGCATGCATGAGAAAGATCCTCGTCACGCTCAATGCGATGCTAAAAGCCAAAACGCGGTGGCAGGCTCAAATCATACCGGCCACCGCTTGACTTCCAACACAACTGCTTCGTGGCCAACCGAGAACGCAGCGGATTTCGAGAGGACTTGAGGATTATCTTTCAGCCTTCCTCATTTCCTCACGCATGCCCCGAATCCTCAAACGCTCATCCGATCTCCAGTCTCGCTCGCTGTGGCAGCGAGTCAAGGACATCGCGATGCTCGACATTACGACCCTCGCGCGTGGCGGCACGATCCAGGGGTCACTGGAGAAACTCGAGGAAGTCCTCATCGAGGCGGATTTTGGTGTTGCGACCAGCATGCGACTTGTTGAGGATGTGGAGCGGCAGGCTCGACGTGGCGAGATCAAGACTCCGGAACAATTCCTCGCGTCGCTCGAAGAAGGCGTAGCCAGATCACTCGGCGCGGATACCGATGACTCGTCTCTAGTTTTTGCGTCAGAGCACCCGACAGTTATTCTCGTCATCGGCGTGAACGGAGCAGGGAAGACGACATTCATCGGCAAGCTCGGCGCTCTGATGCAGGCAAGAGGCAAGAAAACGCTGGTCGGAGCGGCCGATACGTTTCGCGCCGGCGCAATAGATCAGCTAAAACGATGGGCCGAGCGCAGTGGAACCGATTTTGTCTGCGGCGATCCAGGTAGTGATCCTGCTTCCGTTGCCTTCAATGCGATCGATGCGGGTGTTACACGCGGAAGTGACGTTGTTATCATCGACACAGCGGGGCGGCTTCACACCAGTTCCAATCTCATGGATGAGCTGCGAAAAATTCATCGAGTCATCAATCGGCGCATTCCGGGCGCGCCGCACGAGACACTTCTTGTCCTCGATGCGACAATTGGCCAGAACGCCGTCATGCAGGCACGTACTTTCGCGGATGCCGTACCTATCACCGGACTCGTCATGACCAAGCTCGATGGTACCGCGAGGGGCGGCATCGTTGTCGCCGTGCGCGAGGCGTTGAACGTTCCCGTGAAGTTCATCGGAGTCGGCGAGCTGATGGCTGACCTCGAGCCCTTCAACGCCGTCGCTTTTGCTGCAGAGCTCGTCGAGGGATAGCGATTGACTGACGACGGACAGCGCAGGCCGCCGTCAGGAAAGATCTACCTCGACATGCCCGTAACCTACCTCAAAGGTGTCGGGCCAATCCGCGCCGAAGCCCTGAGGCGACTGGGAATCATCACTGCGCGTGATCTTCTCTATCACATCCCGCATCGATACGAAGATGCAACTACCGTATCAGGAATTTCGTCGCTCGAACCGGGGATGGATGCGACCGTCGTCGGAAAAGTAGTTTCGAAAGGCATTATCCCAACGAGAAAAGGCCTTCGAATTTTCCAGGCTGTCGTGCAGGACTCCACGGGTATCATCGAGTGTTCGTGGCCCGGCCAGCCATTCCTCGATCGTACCATTTCAAGGGACGACACGCTGCTTCTGAGCGGCACCGTAAAGTTTTTTCACGGACGGCAGCTCCAGCCTCGCGAATGGGTCAACCTCGGCGGCGAGACGTCGTCGTTAGGCGAAGGAAGAGTGCTTTCGGTCTATCCCGCCACCGAGGGGCTGTCATTCAAAGTCATCCGCGGCATTCTCGAGACTCACCTCGACGCGCTGTTGGCGCTGGTTCGCGAGTATCTGCCGAATGATCAGCTGAAGCAGTCGTCCCTGCCTTCGCTTCCCGATGCTTTGCGGATGGTTCACCGTCCATCGTCGATCCCGGATGCGATCCGCGGGCGCGACCGCCTTTCATATGAAGAGCTTCTTTTTGTGCATCTGCTTCAGCGGCGGGCGAACACGCTCGCCCGCGAGCGGCGCCGCGGAATCACTTTCACGAATCGAAAGGAGCTGACGTCCTCACTTCGGACAGCGCTGCCCTACGCGCTCACGGGATCGCAGACGACAGCAGTTCGCGAGATCTTCGCTGACATGTGCGGCGAGAACAAGATGCACCGTCTGCTACAGGGAGACGTCGGAAGCGGCAAAACGATCGTGGCGCTATTCGCATCTCTCCTGGCCATGGAAAACGGCTACCAGTCGGCGATCATGGCACCGACCGAGCTGCTGGCCGAGCAACACTTCCGAACCATATCGAATCTCCTCCAGCCAGTCGGCATCAAGCCACTTCTCGTCACTGGAAGCCTGAATACCCGCGAGCGCGCCGAAGCTGCGAAGAGAATGAGCGAAGACGTTCCATTGCTCGTAATTGGAACGCACGCGCTGGTGCAGGAAAGCACAGCGTTCGCACGGCTTGGTTTCGTCACGGTCGACGAACAGCATCGCTTCGGCGTTGAGCATCGCGCGAAATTGTCCGCCAAGGGCGAATCGCCTGACATCCTTTTGATGAGCGCCACTCCGATCCCGCGCTCACTGGCTCTTACGATGTATGGCGACCTCGACGTCAGCACTCTTACGGAGAGACCCGCCGGCCGACAGCCTGTGACGACGGTCGTACGTGCGGAGAAGGGGCGGGATCGTGTCATGCAATTTGTTCGCCGCGAGACAGACGCGGGAAGACAGGCTTACATCGTCTACCCCGTCATCGAAGAATCGGAGAAGACGGACCTCAAGGCGGCGACGACGATGTTTCAGATGTTATCCGCCGGGGTGTTTGAAGGAAAGAAAGTCGCCATTCTACACGGCCGCCTTCCCGCTTCGGAGCGTGATACGACCATGCGTGCGTTTCGGGATGGCCAGGTCGACGTCCTCGTTGCTACCACGGTCATTGAAGTGGGAATCGATGTTGCGAACGCGACAGTCATGTTGATCGAGCATCCGGAACGTTTCGGACTCTCTCAGCTGCACCAGCTTCGCGGTAGGGTGGGACGGGGCGCAGAAGCATCGTACTGCATTCTGCTCGGCGACTTCGGCCCGGACGCCCGCGAGCGACTCTCGATCTTCTCCGGCACTGAGGACGGGTTTGAGATTGCCCGCGCTGATCTGCGCATCCGCGGGATGGGAAACCTCTTTGGCGAGGAACAGAGTGGAGAGGCGACGTTCAGGATTGCCGATCCGATTCGAGACGAGCGCCTCAATCTGGACGCCAGACGCGCTGCCGAGAAAATGCTCGCGGGCGATCCCGAGCTGGAAAAGAAAGAGCACGCCGGAATCCGCGGCGTGCTTTCATCCCGTTATTCGCGGGCGTTGCAGCTATTCAGAGTCGGCTGACTTTCTTGTTCTGCTTGTCTCGGCCGCGTCGACTGAGCGCTTACCGACTGGGGCTCGCGAGACGCTTCTTGATTCTGTCGAGTTCTGCGTTCACCTTGGCCAGCTGATCCTTCAGCGCGGCGATCTCGTCTTCGCGGGTTACGAACACTGTATCGCGCCCCATGACTTTCGGTACTACCTGCGCTGCGCGGAGACCCTGCATCGTCATCGCCGCTCGCTTGATCACCTGCGCCTGCGGCCGGTACCAAAGATTGGTCGGACTCGCCAGATAGACGTCGATCGCCTTGAGACCTTCATTGACCGAGGCGTTCTTGTTGTTTGGATCGACCATGTAAAGAGCGCGCCAGAATGCGATTTCCTTCGATTCCGCCGATCCCTTGTTGGTCACTGCGAAGTCAGAAAGAATCCGGTCGGCTCCGGCATAGTCGCCCGTTTCCGCCCGCTTTCCGGCGCTCTCGATCGCGCTCGCGAATCCGGCGGCAGGCACGGGCGGCTTTGCCGTCGCTGGCGCGCTTGAACACGCAACCGTAAACAGCACGCAAACAGCGACAGACCTGAAAGGGTTAGCACGAACGATCAAGCTACTTCCTCGATTCCCGGGATTCTTCGAAAAGGCGGGCGGCGGGTGATCGCCGCGCGCACAGGCAACGTAATAGAAAAAGTCGTGCCCACACCAAGAGTGCTCTCGACTTTGATCGTTCCACCGTGGGCCTCGACGATTTCCCGCGCAATCGCGAGTCCCAATCCCGTGCCCTTGGTCGCGGCGTAGGCCTGGTTGCTGGCCTGGAAGAACTTCTCGAAGATATGCGGGAGCTGCTCGGCCGCGATGCCAACGCCGCTGTCGGTAACAATAATCGCGACTTCCTGGCCGATGCCTTCAACTCCGAGCTCCACCGTGCCGCCCCTGTCCGTGAACTTGAACGCGTTCGACAACAAATTCCCGAGCACCTCGTTGATGCGATCTTCGTCCCACAGGACTTGCGACGGCAGATCATCGCCGCGAATCACCCGGAAGGCAATCTCGCGCTGAAGCGCGAGCACCTGGAACGACGTCTCGAATGAGTGAAGGAAGCGATCAAGATCTACCTGACGGCGCTCGAGTTTTCCGCCTCCGGCTTCGAAGCGGCTGATGTCGAGCAGGCGTTTCACGAGTCGCGTCAACGTCTGCGCCTGCTTTCCAAGCGTAGCGCAGATTTCGCGTTGCTTCGGATTCAGCTCGCCGTAGATGTTCTCCTGAAGCAGCTCCAGATATCCGACAATCACGTTGATCGGCGTCTTCAGCTCGTGTGATGCGACGGAAACAAATTCGGCCTTGAGCTTGTCGAGCTCTGCGAGCTGAGCAGTCATTCCGTGATAGCTGCCCGCAAGGCGGCCGAATTCGTCGGTGCGGTTCTCCATCGCCGGAAGCCTCTGTGTGAAATCACCGTCGGCGACGGCTTTCATTCCCTTGTCCAGCTCGTGGACTGGCTTGGTTATCGACCTTGTAAGCCAGATCGCAATCAGTGTTGCGAGCAAGAGAGCGATAGCTAGCGAGCCGGCGGCGGTGCGCTGTGCATCGACGGTTGCCGATGCTGCTTCGTCGACGCGATCGCGTGTTTGATCGCGAAGAACGACTTCCACATTCCCGATTGACCGATCGAGCGTCGTAAGCGCGGGCCGCGTCCTCTGCGTGGAAATATCCTCGGCAGTGTTGTCAGCGCCTGCAGTCAACGCAGCGTATTCCGCTTCAGTCGACGCCCGCAGGGAAAGAATGGCGTTCGAGATGTCCGAGGCCGACTGACGCCTTGCGTATCGTGAGAGCGAATCGCCCGTTGCCGAGAGTCTCGTGAGCTCCGCGCGCATCCGGTTGATCGTACTTGGATCGTGCAGGACGAAAATCGCGTCCTCGGTGCGGCGGAGGTCTTCTGCGATCTGCCGGAAGTTTCCGAGCAGAAGAGATCCGACGAATTCCCGGTCGCGCAGCGAGCGCGTGGTCTGATGCACGATCTCCAGCGATCGCAGCGCAAGAATGAGCGGTACGAGAAGGATAATCGTGATCGACACGATTCCGAGTCCAAGACGTGTGCGCAGTTTCATGCTCGGTTGACACCCCTATAGGTGGCATCTAGCTTGCCGCGCAATCGCTGTTCCCATCGTAGACCCAATGAATCCCCCATACGCTCGTATTGCCGACCTCAGCGCTCACGCCGGACAGCTTGTCCGTGTTCGTGGCTGGGTCACCCATTTGCGCTCTTCCGGCAAAGTCGCCTTCATTGTGATGCGCGATGGAAGCGGCACACTGCAGTGTGTCCTCGTGAAAAATAGTGTGCCCGCCGAGACGTGGGAATTGTTCGCTCAGCTCACACAGGAAACGACGATTGACGTGGCCGGAGAGGTACGGACCGACGCCCGCGCTCCGGGAGGGTTCGAGCTCGGCATTTCGACCTTGCTGCTGACTGGCTCCAGTCCCGTCGACTACCCGATTCAGCCAAAGGAGCACGGGATCGATTTTCTGCTCGATCATCGGCACCTATGGCTGAGAAGCGGTCGCCAGAAAGCCATCGCCCGCATACGTCACGAGACCGAGCAGGCCATGCGCGATTTCTTCTACAATCGCGACTTTACCCTCGTAGACACCCCAATCCTTACCGCGGCCATCGGCGAGCGTGCGGGGCTTTTCGCCACCGAGTATTTCGAAGAAGGCACGGCCTATCTTGCCCAGACCGGTCAGTTGTACGGGGAGGCTGCCGCAGCCGCGTTTGGGAAAATTTACTGCTTCGGGCCGACTTTCAGGGCAGAGAAGTCAAAGACCCGTCGCCACTTGTCCGAGTTCTGGATGATCGAGCCGGAAGTGGCCTTCAACGACTCGAACGACAATATGCAGCTTCAGGAAGACTTTGTTTCCTACGTCGTTCAGCGCGTCCTCGAGAGGAAGCGCGCCGAGCTCGACGAGCTCGAGAGGGACACTTCGATGCTCGAAACGGTCGTCGGCCCGTTCCCGCGAATCGACTATTCTGATGCCATCAAGATCCTGGAAGGCAAGGGAAGCACTGCAAAATGGGGCGACGATCTGGGTGCGGAAGACGAGTCTCTCCTCGTAGAGGGTCATGACCGTCCGGTTTTCATCTACAACTACCCGAAGGAAGCGAAGGCCTTTTACATGAAGGAAAACCCGGCCGATCCGCGCACTGTGTTATGCGACGATCTGCTGGCTCCCGAGGGTTACGGAGAGATCATTGGCGGATCGCAGCGCGAGGATGACTACGACAAGCTGCTGCATCGCATCAAGGAAGAGGGCTTGCCGCTGGATGCGTACGGCTGGTACCTGGATCTCCGGAAGTACGGGACGTTCGTGCATTCAGGTTTTGGGCTTGGACTGGAGCGGACCGTATCGTGGATTTGCGGACTCCCTCACCTGCGGGAAGCGATCGCATTTCCGAGGATGATGCATCGGTTGCGACCTTAGTTTTCGGACGACTTCACTTCATCCCAGATCGAGTCCAGCGCCTCTACTCCAGCGCTGTGGAGGTCGATGCCGCGTTCCTTCGCAATCCGCTCGATCCCGCGGAACCGCGCTTCGAATTTGGCATTCGCCCGATCGAGCGCGAGCGACGCGTGAACCCCGGCTTTTCGGCAAAGATTCACACAGGCAAAGAGCAGGTCGCCAAGCTCGGACTCGAGCTCGTCGTGAGCAGAATCTGTCACTGGCGGAGACCCAGGCGCGACCGGCGTGACGTGAGCGAGCTGCTCTCGAACTTCGGCCAGCTCCTCCTCGACCTTCGCTGCCGGACCGACCGCATCGGGCCAGTCAAATCCAACGCCAGCGGCACGATCCTGAAGCCGGTGCGCGCGGTGAAGCGGAGGTAATGAGGTTGGAAGCCCGTCGGCGATCGACTCACGCTTCTTCGACTTCATCTTTTCCCACGGCTCCTTCACTCCGTCGCCATAAAGATGCGGATGCCGGCCCTTCATCTTCGTAATCAGTCCACGAGCTACGTCGTTCACGTCGAACTCGCCTCGTTCCTCCGCGATC
>JBDSBT010000161.1:0-4547 GCA_039921425.1 Gemmatimonadaceae bacterium
CCATGTTCAGTGCTTCGTGGAAGGCGCCGATGTTCACCGCTGCTTCACCGAAGAAACACACGCAAACCTGATCGCCCTTTCGATACTTGATCGCCCACGCCACGCCGGCTGCAAGCGGAATGTGACCACCCACAATGCCGTGTCCGCCGAGGAAGCCGAGTTTCTTGTCGAACAAGTGCATGGAGCCGCCCTTGCCGCCCGAGCATCCGTCAACTCTTCCGAAGAGTTCTGCCATCACCGACCGCGGAGTCATGCCGCGCGCGATCGCCTGACCGTGATCCCGGTATGACGTGACGACGTAATCATCGGGACGAAGAACGGACATGGTGCCCGCAGAAATTGCTTCCTGTCCGATATAGAGGTGGCAGAAACCGCCGATCTTGCCGAGTGCGTACGCTTCGGCGGAGCGTTCCTCAAAACGCCTTTGCAGGAGCATCGAACGAAGGAGCTCCTTGCGAAGCGTCGCCTGTTCAGCGGAAGTCGCTTCGGCATTGTTATTCGTGTTTGCCATTTCCTGCTTTGGTGTGCGGGTGCTTTCACGCTTATTGATGCCCGTCAAACGCCCGCCGCCTGAACCTGTTCCCAGGCGTGATAGCTCGAGCGAACGAGAGGTCCAGACTCAACGTGACGGAAGCCAAGCGACATGCCGACCTCGTATAGCTGCCGGAATTCTTCCGGCGTCACGTAACGATCGAGCGCGATGTGACTCTCTGACGGTCGGAGATACTGGCCAACCGTAAGGATGTCCACGTCTACGCTGCGAAGGTCCTTCATCACCTCGATCACTTCTTCCAGCGTTTCGCCCATGCCGAGGATGATTCCGGTTTTCGTCGGAATGTCGGGAGCGATTCGCTTGGCCGTGCGGAAGATCTCCATCACGCGGAGATATCGCCCGCCCGGACGACACTTTTTATAAAGACGAGGAACGGTTTCGGTGTTGTGATTGTAGATCTCCGGCCGAGCTTCGAGGACCGCCCTGATGCTCTCTTCCTTCCCCTGAAAATCCGGGACCAGCACTTCCACCGAGCAATCCGGAACCCGCGCGTGAATCTGTCTTATAGTTTCAGCAAAAATGTAAGCGCCGAAATCGGGAAGGTCGTCGCGATCGACCGAAGTTATGACAGCGTGCTGGAGCTGCATCTGGGCAATGGCCTCAGCGACGCGATCAGGCTCTGAAATGTCGTACTTGGGAGGACGACCGTGTGACACGGCGCAGTAGGCACAGTTGCGCGTGCAGACATCGCCCAGAATCATGAACGTCGCGGTGCCGTGCTCCCAGCACTCGCCAACGTTGGGGCAATGGGCCTCCTCGCAAACCGAGTGGAGGTCGAGCTCGCGCATCATGTGCTTGAGCCGCAAGTAGTTAGGTCCGCCGGGAGCCTTCACCTTGAGCCACGAGGGCTTGCGCTCTGGAAGGGGCTCGACGCGATGGCGACCCATGATCTGGTATAGCACTTCGCTCATTTGTCTGGGGGAATCTACCCTAAAAGCGGTCTGGGCGAAATTGAGACAGGTCGAACGTTGCAGGCTTGTCCGCCACCAGCTCTGCCACCGTTCTACCGCTCAACGGGCCGAGAAGGATGCCATTCCGCGAATGTCCACAGCAATAAATGATTTGCGGCGAATTCGGATCGGCTCCGAGGAGTGGTAACATGTCCGGGGTCATTGGCCTCAGTCCGGCCCACGAAGAGACGAGGGACATCGCGCCGAGAGCCGGAGCGATCTCGGCGGCAGAAGATCTCACTCGGGCAATTCCTTCGGGAGTGGTTACCGGATTGAAGCCGGAGTTTTCCATGGTGCTCCCTGCGATCGTCGTGGTGACGCCCCGCGGAACGAGGTATCCACGCGGTCCGTAGGTAACATGCCGGAGGCCGATTCCGGAGTATGCGACAAGCTGACCGCGTGACGGTTGGATCGATGACAGCAGGGGTGCACCCGATATTGCTCCACCCCACGCGCCGGGCGCCAGGACGACCTTCGCTGCGCCAAGGCGGCTTCCATCGGCAAGCTTTATGGCTGGAGAGCCATGGTACAGTTCGATTCCTATTGCGGAAGCGCTGATTCTTGAGATTAGTGGGGAGGCATCCGCCAGCTCATTCAACGCCGCCAGGAGAATTCTGTTGTCAACGGCGCCATCACCGGGGTTCATCACGGCGCCGATCGCATGCCCCAATGTGGGCTCGAGGCGCGTCAGCTCAGCTCGGTCAATCCATTCACTGACGGGCGAAGCTGTTTTCTGAAGGCCGCGGACTCCGCGCTCTGAGAGGGCAACCTGGAGGACGCCAAGTCGATTTAGCGGAACGCGAATCCCAACTGCCTCTGCCAGCTCTTCGAGATAGAGCGGATACATATCCCTGGAAGCGATGGCGAATTCGTGAGCCGGGCCTTCCGCCTTTTCAACGGCCGGGCTCAACATTCCGGCTGCTGCGGGGGAGGCCTCCCCGAGCCGATGCTCACCCACGAGCACCACGCTGAAGCCGTTTGCGGCGATGGCCGTGGCCGAGCAAAGTCCAATGATTCCACCGCCGACAACAATTGCGTCGGCCGTTGTCGTCACAGTTGAAACCGTCGGGTTGGCTTTATCGTAGTGAGCGCATCCACCGTTTCGGAGAAAGACCCAATGCTAAAGACACTATTCATGACCGGCGTTCTCGTGATGCTTGGCATCTTTGCGCTCGGCTTCGTGTTTTCGATTTTTGGAGGTCTGATTGGACTGACCTTCGTGTTGCTGGGATTTGCGATCAAGGCGCTGATTGTCGGTGCCGTTGCCTACTTCGCGATTCGCATTGTTAGTCCCGACACGGCTCGAAAGCTTCGCGAGACGTGGTCGGGAACGAGTATCGACCGGTACTAGGCTCGCGGGCTTGCGAAACCTAAGACGGCTGACGCCTGCCCGCGGGAGCGCTCTAGCCGATCGACGATGGACCAACTCAGCAGCGGCACCATGATCTCATGGTGCCCTGTTATTTCATACCCCTTCCCGCCTTGGGCGGTGGGTCGCATTACGACGTTCATTCGAGGCCGGTAGTGCTGCTGCATGTCGAGATTGCAGGTGGTGAAATTGACAGGTTTCCTGTCGTTCAGGTTGCGGGCGATGGTCAACGCTTTCAGGAAGACTTCGGGCATGATCACAGCGCTTCCGAGGTTGAGAACAACACCGCCGTCCTGAAGTGATGGCAGTGAAGCCGCGAGGCGCCGAAAATCGCGGTGGCTCGTGTCTCCGATCGCCGCGCCGTCAGCCGCAGGGTGCTGGTGGATTATTTCCGCACCGATCGCCGCGTGGACGGTGCAGGGAATGCCAAGTCCGTGGGCGGCGAGGAGGAGCGACATCTCTGGATGCGCGAGATCGGGCTCTTCCGCCAGTGACCGGGCGAGAGCCTCACCCATTCCCCAGCGATTTTGCATTCCGGCAGTAAAGGCCTGGTTCATTCCCCGGCCAGTTTCGTCTGCCATTCCAAACGTTCCATCAACCAAGCCACGCGCGACATCCTCCGACGTGGCGCCAAAGCGCGCGATCTCATAGTCGTGAATAGCGCCGGAGCCATTCATCGCGACGTGCGTGATGATTCCGCGTTTCATCAGATCTATCAAAACTGGAGCAACGCCGGTCTTAACGATGTGTCCGCCGAGCATTACCACCACACCGCGGCCCGTGAGATGCGCGTTGACGATTGCCTGGACGACTGCGCGAAAGTCTCTCGCAACAAGAACGTCGGGGAGCCCGTCGATAAACGCGGCAAAGGAACGATCCGCGCCGGGCGGGGAGGCGAACTCTTCGGTGCGCACCTTGTTGGGGCGCCGCTCGATGGGCACCGTGCGGACCTTCGAGAGGTCAGCTTCGGGCGCGTTGGCCGCTGAGGATTCTTCGGATTGCGGCGCTAGTTCCGCGTCTTCGCCGGAGTGTGCGATTTTAGATAGAGGTTGAGTGAACCGAACGACAGCTTTGACTTGACCTGGAGAAGCATGCGCGTCGAGTCGTCCGAGAGCCAGACCTCTGCCTGCCCCTTTTCCGAAAAGATTCCTTTCGTCTTGATCACCGGCTTCACCACAATGGCGTTGAACGTTCCCGCCGGCACCGTAATGCGTTCCTTTCGCAGCACAGTCACGCGAACCGGGTTGCGATCCGGAATGAAATAGCGATTGAAGTCGTACGTCTCGCCCACCCTGAGCGGCACCGTCCGTATGATATATAGAAAGGCGCCTTCGTCGAGCGGATCAGCGACTGTGCGATGCGTGGTGTTGGCCTGCCGGGTGCGCTCGATGTAAATGCCCTTTTCGGGCATGATCTCGAAGTTCTGCGCACGCTCGCGCGCTCCTTCCTCGATCTGCCTCAGGAAGAGAAGAGAATTGAGCGTGCGAGTGTCTATCCAGCTCTCGTAAACGTCATTGACACGATAGAAGAACGTGCCGCCCTGCACCTGAAATGACGTGTGCCAAGTGTCGCGGCCGCGAACAGATTCAACGCCGAGGACTTCGAGCGATCCGATGCCAACGCGGATGCTGCCGAACTTCACGTCGAACGTACTTTTTTCACCGGCTCCGAACGG
>JBDSBT010000162.1:0-11259 GCA_039921425.1 Gemmatimonadaceae bacterium
AACCGCGCGGTGCGAACACCGTGCCAGGCGAGCGTCTCCTTTGTCTTCGCCTTGTCGAGACAGAGTGAGAGAGTGAGCGGATCGCTTCCGGAGTAGGGAATGCAATAGAACTCGCAGATGGCCGGAATGTGCGACTCGCGGTTCACTCCATGCCGGCCTTCGGCGATGTTGAAGACGATCTCAGGACGCTCGGCCCTGAGAAGCTCCGGAAATTCTTCGTTGGCTTCGAGACGAATGACTTCCCCTAAAGACGAAAGTGCATTCGCCACCGCGTCGATCGTTTCTGCGCTGTCCCACTCGGCGAACTCGTCGCTGATACTGGGGGGTTCTTTCTCTGGACGTGGCGCGTCACCGTCAGCCGGCATCGAATTGCGCGCGACCGATTCCGTGTTGCTGGTAAGCTCGGAGAGCTCTGGTTTCTGGTTGTAGGCGAACCCAATTCTTGTCATGGGGTCCCTACGAAAATGCGCGGGTGCGATTCACGTGCGCAGTATATAAATCGCAATAGTGTGGCGCAATAATTTTTAGCCGAGAATTAGTGCTCACGGGCAATAAAAATTTCTATCAGGAAAATTTCAGTGCTCGGGGTGCGTCGCGACTTTTCCGAGCGGCGTCCTCGTTAGCCACGAAGCCACGAAGGACACGAAGGCTACGGACAAGCGGTCGCAAGTTTGTCCCGGGTTTTTTGGGAACTACGGGCGGGCGATTCGCTCCAGTCCGTCGCACTTCCGTAGTTCCGTATTCTTCGTGTTCTTCTTGCGTTCGTGGCCAACGGCCGTCACACCTTGTGATACACAATCCGAGCAGCTTCAGCGCGGTCGCCAGCCTGATAGACCTCGAAGTCCGAGAAGAACGCGGGCGACTCGACAAGGAGAATCCTCAGCATCGCGACCGCGCATCGCCGAATCTCGAACTCCGCTCCCTCGCTCGACCTTAGCTCGAGCATAGTTCTCCAGGCACGAGCGTTAGCCGTGACGACGATCTTCGTTTCTGTCGAATTCGGTAGAACACCACGCGCCGCCTCACGAGCCATCTTCCGGCGGTGGATCTTGTCGCCGACCCAGGCGTATCGCGTCATGAGCGACTCGACGAGGCCGACATACGCCTGCTGCGCGGCTTCCACCTGCTCTGTCCATGCCTTCTCCAGCGGTCCGTCACCAATGATCGCCGGTGGCATCACGAAGTTCGCAGTGGACTCGTCCACATAGCGCTGCGAGAGCTGCGAGTACGCGAAGCCGGCGCGGTGGCGAACCAGCTCGTGCGTCAGGGAGCGACTAACCCCTTCGAGCAGGAGCGAATAGTTCGCATGCTCGAGAACGCTGCCATGTCCCTGCTTCTTGATGTTCTCGAGGTACTCCCGCGTATCACGCTTCGCTGGATTCTTCTGGCTCATGTAGCAAAGGCGTCCAGCAAATTCGGCCAACCTTTCGCCGTCGGTGCTTTCACCGAGCCAGGTGACGGGAAGATGTTCGGGCTCCGCGAACGCGGGACGGGAAAGAACGGTGATTCGCGGCTCGAGAAAAATCACGGCGGGGAGTCTAGAGATCGTGGAGTGGGGCGGACCGACTAAGCTACTTCTGACCGGCGACTGGTACCAGCGAAAGTCGCAGCTCGGAGTAAACGCGGTTATCGGTGATCAGATCGAGTGCTCGCCGAGCATCGTCGGGGAGGGGAGCCAGTGCCGGGTCGTACTTGATGTCGCCAAGAGGCTGCTGATTTCCAACCGGTATTTTCACGCCGGGATTGAGGATGCCCTTCGGGTCGAAGGCATTCTTCACGAGAACGAAGAGCTCCCTCGCCTCCGCACTCCACACTCGGTCCATGAGAGGTGTCCGAAGACGACCATCGCCATGCTCACCCGTGAGGGTGCCGTGCAGGCTCGCAGTGAGCTCGACGACATCGTCGAGCAAACCCTGAACTTTGTCGCGCCAGTCGGGCTTGCTGACGTCGATGAGAGGATTCACGTGCATGTGCGCGTCGCCGGCGTGTCCGAAGATCACTCCGCGCACGCCGTGCTTGTCGAGCGCCGCCCGTACTCCGCGCACGTAACGGGCGAGGTACTCAGGCGGGACAGCTCCGTCCTCGATGAACTGCATCGATTTGAGCGCGGGATCCAGCTTGTTGAGAATCGGGCTCGCAGCGTGACGAAGCTCCCATATCTCGTGCTGATCGGCGGGTCCTGAAGCGATCCTCACCGCTGTCGCTCCTGATTCTTCGAACGACTGAGCGAGCTCGGCCGCCGAGAGATTTGCGGCCTGCACATTGTCGCCCTCCACCTCGGCCAGAAGAACGGCCTCGGTTTCCGGAGGGATCGAATCGAGCACAGATACCGGCGAATGAGCCCCACCCATCGCTGCAATATCGAGGACTGTTCGATCGAGCAATTCGCATGCGACAGCTCCGGAGGCGCGGGCAGCGACAGCAGCGGTCACGGCATCCTCGAGGGACGAGAATGCTCCAAGGATACCTGTAGTCGCTCGGGCACCATCGATCAATGCGAGCTTCACTCCAACGATCAAGCCGAGCGTCCCCTCGCTCCCCACCAACAAGTCCACCAACTCACCGCTCTCAGCGAAAGCGTGAACTCCATAACCCGACGAATCCTTCGAGATGCCACGATGCGATGCGTCAGGTCGCATTCCTTCCGTCAGGATGCGCTCGCTCGCCTGGCCGATGAACCTCTCGATCGCGGGACATCCTTCAGGCAGCGACTGGCCTCTCTCCACGACCGCACGAGATCCATCATCGAAAACGCAGTCGAGTGCCATCACCCATCGGCGAGTCGATCCAAATCCAAGTGTGTGAGCGCCAGCAGCATTGGTCGAAGCCATTCCGCCGACCGTGCAGTAATTCCCGCTCGAAGGATCAACAGGAAATCTCAGACCCTTCGATTCGGCTGCGGCATTCACATCGCCCCGAAGCGCACCGGGCCCAACCCAGATTGCCTTATGCTCGGAGTCGATCTCTCCGATGTGATTCATTCGACTGAGATCGACTATCACCCCCGGACCGACCGCCCCACCCCCCATGCTCGTGCCCGACCCACGAGGCACGATCGACAACGAGCTCTCGTTCGCCCACTTCAGCAGGGTTACAACGTCGGTTGCATCTACAGGAACGGCAACCGCGGCTGGAACGATGCGCGCAATACCAGCGGCCTCGGAGTAAACCGCTCGCGCCGACGGATCAGCCCGATACGCTCCGCGAAATCCCGGAGGCGGAAGATGACATTGGCCAGCGGCGCGATCGCTCACAGCCCGAGTTCGCTCACCTTGGGCGGATCCTCTGAGTAATCGTAAAATCCCTTTCCGGATTTTCTTCCGAACATTCCGGCCATTACCATTCGCTTCAGCAGTGGCGGCGGCGCATAACGCTTCTCCCTGTACTCGTCGAACATGATCTCCGCGATTTTATACGTTGTGTCGAGCCCGACGAAATCGAGGAGAGTGAACGGACCCATTGGGTAACCGGCGCCGAGCTGCATTCCCTTGTCGATGTCCTCTACGCTCGCCACGTTGGTTTCGAGTGCGTTGATCGCATCGATCATGTACGGAATCAGGAGGAGATTCACGACGAAACCGGAATTGTCCTTCGCCCGGATGGGTTCCTTCCCCAGCCGCTTCACGAAATCGTATGCCGAATTCGCCGTCTCGTCGTTGGTGGTGATTGTCTTTACCACTTCGACGAGCTTCATCAGCGGGACTGGATTGAAGAAATGCAGTCCGAGCATTTTCTCCGGGCGCCCGCACGCCGCGGCCATCGCTGCGATGGTAAGGCTGGAAGTGTTTGAAGCGAAGATCGTGTCCGCCCCACAAACCGCATTCAATTCCCTCCACAGACCATTCTTCAGCTCGAGATCTTCAACGACAGCTTCGATCACGATGTCGCAGACGGCCATCTTTGCGACGTCGGTCGTGAAAGTGAGATTGCCGAGCGTTATGTCGCGCTGGCTCTCGGTGACTTTCCCCCGCTCGATGCCCTTGTTAAGCATCTTCGTTATTCCAGCCCGCGCTTTGTCGCCGAGCGGCTCCGTGATCTCGCGAACTATTGTGGGAAACCCGGCAGCGGCTGAGACCTGTGCGATTCCACTTCCCATCAGTCCACCGCCAAGCACGCCAACACTCTCAATCTGCTTCACTTGATTCTCCGGGTTGATCCGAATTCGAGGCGGTCGAGCGCCTGTTCGAGCGCGAGCTGCGCGCGCATCACGAGCTGCCTGTGTCCCTTGCCGACCTGATATCCGGCTGTCGCGCCGAGCAGCGTCGGTACGGCCGCTGCGCCTCCGACGAGCATGAACGCCTCAGGTGCAGCGATGAGAGTTCCCAACGTCGCTATAACTCCGCTTCCGAGAATGCCGACGATTAGCGCTGCAGCTCCTGTTCGAACACGAGTGGCGCGCGCATGCGACACGTCCGCGTCCAGCCGAACGAGGACCCGCTCCGTGTCAACAGGAATGATCGTCGCCGCGACCTGGCTGGCGCGGGTGAGATGATAACCGCGTCCCCCGATATTCAATCCACGCTGGAGCTGTCCGAGCATTCCAGGCTTGGGCTCCCATAGAACGCGATCGGGAAAACGGCGCTGAAGCGTGAGACATTCGTCCCGCTGCATGTGATTGTCTATCGCGGCGAGCACGTCGGCGGGTGCCCCGCGTACAACCCGTGAGGCTGTTGCGATGCCTGGACCCGTAATGCCGGCGACGAACCCCTTCTCCTCGATGACACTGATTCGAGATCGCTCTTCGGCGAGTGCCTGCGTCAAAGTGTTTGGGCTGATCCCCGCTTCCTTACCGATCTCCATGAGCTCGGCTTCGCTGAGAAGGCCGCTGGAGTCGGTGGCGGACGACGTCGCCTGAAGCTCGGCCGCCCGCGCCAGAACGCGCTCTATTGCCGAGCGGTCGAGCGGTGCGGTCTTGGAGGGGAGGTTCGATGGGTCATCCGGCATGCTGCGAAAAATAGTCGCGCGGGTGAGTCTGCGAGGTCGTCTTCCTCTCAAAGACTGTCTCGAGCGCGGGTTCAGCTATTGGTCGTCCCCGCTGATCTAAATCAATCGCGACCTATTTGGGTCACGGATTGGATAAAACCAACGGATCATAGACGGCACTGCAGGAAAGATTAAGGTTGGTCAACCGTCCTCCCCGTAGTTCCCCTAAACCAAAATCAAAGCACCTCCAGAGTCCTAAAACAACGACTTCGTCCCTGATCCGTTGCATTCGTCAAATCCGTGACCCAATAGGCTGCGACAGAATTAGGTTGGCGGATACGGAGGTGGATACCAGTACCGCGGGCGCGAATGCCTTTTTCAAATCCCCCCGAGAACGACCTCGATCTGCCGAGTGATTGCGTTGCGGATCCCGTCTGGCAGCGGAAAGGCGAGCGCCAGCGAAGCCGTCGCATTCGACCCAATCGGTTTGTTCGCCGATCGCAGGTAGTACCTCGCATATCCGTCCACCAGGTCGGGCGAGACTTTCTGGAGGAGGATTGCTCCAGCTCTCACCGATCCGGCGGCGATGTATCTGTCAGCCAATCCATTTCGCTGATCTGTCGGCGTCACGTTGTCCCTCACTGCGATTGAAACGATGTTGCCCGACAGCTCGTGCGCCACGACGTAGATCGCTTCGATCGCATCAGCAAGTCGTGTTGGATACGTCACCACTGAGCTGTTCTGTGTCTTCCCCGTCGAGAGAGTTCGTCCTTCTCCGCCGAGCGGCATCGAGAGAATGATTTCGCCTGAGCGCTGCGAAGTATTGTTCAGGAACGCCTGGAGGCGGGGCCGATAAGTGTTCTGCCAGAGATTGTTGACCTGTGTCACAACGTCGCCGCGCTCGCCCTGCTGCTGGTTCCAGTAGTTCCGATAAAAGCGCGCGTCTTCATCGCGAACCGATTGAACGAACAGTCGAAGCCAGTCGCGATCCGATTGAGTAGGGAAGTATCCAGTCAGGATCTGAATCATTTCGGCCGCCTGCTGACTATTCGCTGCCCGAGGGTTTCCGTCGGCGCGATACAGCAGATCGGCGGCCTGAGCGAGCTCGTCAAAGTTGTTGAAGTAGAGCGGAACGAACTGCGCATTCACGAGCTGCGGGTTTACTGCGAGACGCGCTCGGAGTTTCTCTCTGTTCGAATCAATTAGCGTCGATACGTTGGCGCGACGCTTGAGATCGGTCATGTCCGCCTTGTAACCTCGGCGGAAAAAAGGAACGGTGGTCGTGTCGTCCTGGATCATCGCGAAACCATGCAGCCAGAGATCAACATGAAACTGCGTCCTCACTGGCCACAGAACCTGCGCCGATGTCGTATCTGCACCGTTGCGATTCCGGCCGGGCTGATTCGTCGATGGACCGCCGGCCGAGGCGCACGCCAGCGATGAAGCGATGGCAATGGCAGACGCGATTCGCGCGAAATATGAACGCATTTCCTTAATCTCCGGGTTGTCGCGCTTTTCGCGCGATGGTCAAGCCCGGCTCGCCAGCCAGGCTAGTTTGCCGCTTCCACGATCACTGCTATACCCTGTCCGCCCCCAATGCATGCACTGCCGAGGCCATAACGCTTTCCTTCGGCTCTCAGAGTATGCAGTAGATGGGCCGTAATCCGCGCGCCGGACGCGGCAAGAGGGTGGCTGATTGCGATCGCTCCGCCCTGGCGGTTCAGCTTCTTGGTGGGGATCGACATCTCCTTCGACACTGCACACGTCTGAGCCGAGAACGCCTCATTGACTTCAATGATGTCCATGTCGGCGAGAGTGAGTCCGGCCGCGGCAAGAGCCTTTTTCGACGCCGGCACTGGACCGATCCCCATGATCTTCGGATCGACACCAGCGATTCCCCATGAGACCAAAACACCAAGCGGCTTCAACGCTCGCTCTCTCGCGTAGGATTCGCTGGCGATGACCATCGCTCCGGCGCCGTCGCCAATACCCGATGCATTCCCGGCTGTGACAACGCCGTTCTCCTTGAATACGGGCTTGAGCTTGGCCAGTCCTTCGATCGTCGATTCGGGACGCATGTGCTCGTCACGCTCGAACATTTCGTCTTTTCGTGTTTTCGGATTGCGCACTGAAATTCCGATGACTTCGTCCTTGAACGCGCCCGCTGCCCACGCATCTCGAGCGAGCTGCTGAGATCGCAGAGCGAACTCATCGACGCTGGCTCGATCGATTTCGTACTTCACGGCGAGATTCTCCGCCGTCTCGGCCATTGGGAGGCCAGCGTACTTGTCGGTGAGTGCCTCCCAGAGAGTGTCCTCGAGAGGCGGTGATTTTCCGAGCGGAATTCCCCATCGCACGCGAGCGACGTGCGGTGCCTGAGACATCGAGTCGCCGCCACCGACGAGACAAATTCTGGACTCACCCAGCAGGATTTCCTGCGCGCCGCTTATGACCGCCTGAAATCCGGAGCCACAAAGTCGATTGAGGGTGAGCGCGGAGCTCTCCTCGCTCATGCCCGACCGCAGTGCGACGTGGCGCGCGAAGTAGGCGGAGTCCGCAGTGGTGTAGAGGACGTTCCCGAAAATCGCGCTGTCGATTTCGTCGGCAGCAATACCCGATCGTGCGATCGCCTCTTTCGCGACGTGAGTCGTCAGGTCGATGCACGACATGTCCTTCAGCGTTCCGCCGAACGTACCGAAAGGACTTCTTACCGCTGACAGAAAAACCACTCTTTCTCTTGCTGAGTGCATTCGCGCTCCGGATAGACTAAAATCGAACGTCACAGATGTGGACGCGAGGGGCACCGATCTGAGAGTTTGAGGTAGTTGCGGCGCCAGCTCGCGTGACATCTGACTAACTGTCCTTCTCAGGTCTCCCATCTCTGGTGTTCACTGTTGAGGGTCCGGTTCTATCCGACCCCTCGCCCGCAAGTAGCGCAGAACTTCCACCCTTTCTCGAGCTCGCTGCCGCACGCAGGACACCGCGATACAGAAAGATTGTTTCCGCAATGCGGGCAGTAAATAACATTGCGACCTTCCGGCAGCGTGCCTCCACAGTACGGGCACCCCTCTGGCACTGTCGCGTTCATCAAAGACGACAGCGCTGCCGGCGCAGACTTAGCGGCGTTTTCGAGCGGCGGCGCGGTTTGGCCACCGAGTGAAGCGACCGGGAACGTGGCGCTGACCGAGGCGGGAGCTGGCAGTGGCAACGTCGGCGCAGCAGGCATCTCATCGGCTGCTGCAGCCACGTTCGACGGTCGGGGCGACGGCGCCGTTTCAGTGGAACCTGAAGAGTCGTGAACGGCGGGAGCGGATGCCGCGCCGGGCGCCTCTGCGGCAACAGGATCAGCCGAAGCGGTGAGAGCGCGAATCCCTCTCAACGCCTCAGGAGCGAGCGATATCTTCGACTCAGAGAACTCTCGAAACACGCCCGGATCCATGTGCGGCGACGCGAGCTCAGCCTGGAGTTTGTCGCGCATCGACTGATCCGCCTGAAGGTAATCGCGCTCTCCCGACAGCAATCGCGTTACCGCAATCTCGTAGTCCTGATTGGTTTCGATTCCAAGCTCACGGCGGTGATGGCGGTAAGGGATCAGCGTCTCGTACAGCTCCAGTACCGTGAAAGGGAGCGTGAGATACTCGGAGTGCCGGTGACGGATGTTGCTCACCAGCCGATGAAATAACCGGTCTAGATCGTCCATGCTCTGGGGCTCGGCTTGAATGTTCCGGGCTCGGGAAATGGCGCGATATCCCTGAACCCATTTCTTCCAGTCTTCAGCTGTGACAGCCAGCTATCGAAATTCGAAGGCACGAGTCCGCCGGAATTCGATTGATCAGCTGCCGCGCGCGTCGCTAGATGATTTGCATATTCGTTTTGCGGCTGCCCGTTGTGACCGCGCACCCAGGTCCATTGACACTGGAAAGAATCGGTCGCCCGAACGGCTTGCTTCCACAACTCGAGATTTTCAATCGGCCCGGCTTTCCGTCGCCAGCCTCTCTCGATCCAGCCAGCTACCCACGACCGCATTCCTTCGACAATGTACTTGGAGTCACTCGTGAAGACGACGCGAAATGAATGCTTCATCCGGTCGAGTTCGGCGAACGCCTCGATCACTGACCGGAGCGCCATGCGATTGTTCGTCGTGCCGGGCTCGGATATCCAGTAATCCCACCGCAGGAGGACGCCGGTCTCCGCATCCATCGTTTCGAGAACCCCACCCGCTCCGCCGGGATTGCTGCCCTCGCGTCCGTTGCCGAGGCACGATTCGTCGGCATAGATGGCGACGAGGGTTGCAGTCGGATCGTCCACTGTGATTCTCGGCGGAGCCAGCGGAGGAATGACTCTTGTCCGCGATCGGGACGTTTTTTCAGGGACTTCTTCCCCAAACAGGTCGAGCATCATCGCGTCAGCACATCCAGGTGTTCGATGTCGTCGAGGTAGACTGTGATCTCTTCACCAGTCGTCGGATGCAGAATCGAAACAGCTTCGCGCCGTCCGTCCTGCCAGATGCGCTGCGGAATTCCAACGTACTCGGTTCCGCGACGATAAACCGAGACGCGTCGAGAATGCGTGACGGCTGCTTCGAGCGCATCGTATTGCCTGGTCGTCAGTTGCTTCAATCGGTCTCCGTCATCCATTCCCGCGCGACGCTCGTTAGCACTTCCGTCGCTCGCTCGATCTCGCTTACCGGTACGTACTCCTCGGCTGCATGCGCAAGTGCGATATCGCCTGGGCCAAAGCAAATCGCCGGAATTCCGGCTTCGTTGAGAAGTGCCGCGTCGGTCCATGCGCTCAACCCTTCGATGGAAGGCGACATCCGCGCACGATCAAGCGCCTTTTCCATCATCTTCACAACAGGCGCATCGACACTCACGTCACTCGGCAACTGTGCCCCGATGAATCTAACGGTGGTGACAAGGTCCGGTCGTCGAGCGCGCACGCGATTGCACGCATCCTGGATCTCACGCATGGCCCCGTCGGCGGTCTCTCCAGGAATGGTTCGCCGCTCGATCGTAAGCGTGCAGCGATCCGGGTAAGTCGTCAGTCCGATTCCGCCGTCGATCGTCGAAGCGTGGAGCGATCCGCGTCCAAGCAGCGGATGGTTTTTTTCATGAAGGATCGTCGCATCGAGCTCGTCGAGTTCCGCGAGTACGAGCCCCGCGTGACGAATTGCATCAACGCCGATGTCGTAGCGACTTCCATGCGCGGCACGCCCGACGAACTCTATTTCGGTCCACACAAATCCGCGATGCGCCGGACAAATCGCGAGGCGAGTGGGCTCGGTTAAAATCGCGCACTCTGCCGTCACGCCGCTGTCGAGCACTGCGCGCATGCCAATGCTTTCGTATTCCTCATCGGTGACCGCCGCAATGAGGATGTGCCGCTGCGGGCCAGACTCGCTTTTTTCGAAGGCCGCGAGCGCAGCACAGCACATGGCAGCCACCCCGGATTTCATGTCCGCAGATCCACGGCCGTAAAGACGGTCTCCGGCTATCTCTCCGCCAAAAGGAGAATGCGACATCCCGTCAACGCCGACAGTGTCGAGATGGCCCGCGAACATCAGCGCGGGACTATTAATGGGACCAATTCGCGCAATTAGGTTCGGCCTTCCTGGAGCCGACTCCTGAAGCTCTACGCTGAATCCCCAGTTCCGAAGCAGCTCAGCGAAGGCAATTGCGATCGGGCCTTCGCCGCGCGCGCCAGGGACAAGCGTTGGATTTCGTGAATCAATGCGGGTAAGCGCCTGTGTCAGCGCAACGGCATCCCCCTTGGGAACGACGATTTTCCCCGCTCTCACCTGGCGGGTCTCCCGGCTCTATTTGCGCTTTCGAGCTTTTTTCGCGGCGGGCTTCTTCGGCGCGGGCTTCTTTGCAGCAGCCTTCTTCGGTGCAGGCTTCGCAGCTTTCCTGGCGGCCGGCTTGCTCGGTTTTGCCGGCTTCGCAGCCTTTCCAGCCTTCAGAGGCTTTGCCGCCTTAGCGACTTTGGCAGGCGTTGAGGTCTTGGCCGGTTTTGCAGTCTTGCCTGGCGCAGCCTTCTTTTTAATAGCGGTGTGCGCAACCGCTTGCTTGTGGGTCGGGGCGGAGTGCGAGACCACGTGCGATGGAGTATGCCGTACAGGCTCGGGCTTCGCTGCTGGCGGAGGGATGGTTGGCTTCCTCTTGGGCTGGTGCTCTTCAACCTGGCGAATGAGCTTGTCAGCTTCTTCCTGGGTCATCTGCCCGCGGCGAACCATGAACTGGACGAGATCTGTTGCGCTTTCCATTACGAATCCCGTCAATCCTGCGGCAGCGTTTACGACATCCTTCATGGCGGCGGACATCCTGCTGCCCGCTTCCA
>JBDSBT010000163.1:0-12453 GCA_039921425.1 Gemmatimonadaceae bacterium
GTCGAGATAATGAAGATAAGTGGGACAAGGGGATACCCTGGTACCCTGAACGATGGAGAGTATCCGGCTTTCTTTCGAAGGACGAATACCGATGCGACGGCCAGCGCATAGAACGGAACGATCGCCGTAACAAACGCATCAGCGAGCTGCTCGAACGTGCCGAGTAACACGAAGATCGCCGCGAGAATAGCGACAACTGAAATGGAAACGTAAGGCGTATGATGGCGCGGGTGCACCTTCGCCATACTCTTGAACAGCAGATTGTCATCGGCCATCGCGAATAAAATTCGCGGACCAGTGAACATCGATCCGTTGAGTGCTCCGAATGCAGAGATCATCACAACGGTCGCCACGAATGCCACTCCCGCAGATCCCAGGAGCTTATCTGCGACATCCGCAGCCACGAGTTTCGACCCGGCGATTTCGGTGACTGGCAGCACCGCGAGGTACGCAAAATTGGCCAGCAGATAAATGACGATTATCACACTCGTTCCAATGATCAACGCGCGTGGAAGATTTCGTTTCGGATTTTCCACTTCTCCGGCCACGAAGCTCAGGTCGGCCCAACCGTCATAGACCCACAGAACCGAAACGAGGGCAAGTCCAAAGCTCGAAAACGAAAAACTCCCCGAAGGAGCGACCGGCGAATAGTGGCCGCCGGTTTGCGGCAACCCTATTGCAAACGCCAGAAGAATGATGAACAGGAGACCGCCGACTTTCGCGAGAGTCGTGAGGTTCTGGACCGCTCCCGCTGTTCTCACGCCTATATAGTTGAAACCCGCAGTGACGATGATCGCGACAGCGGCAACGTAGTGGACGTACTGCGAATAGGGTGCGATTCCCGGATCATGCCCGGTGACCCGAATGAAGTATTCCGCGAACGTCGTCGATATCGCTCCCAGCGCCGCCGCCCTGATCATCACCAGCTCCGACCATCCGAACAGGAACCCCGTCAGCCTTCCCCACCCTTCGCGCAAGAACACATAGACGCCGCCGGTTTGTGGAAATGCGCTCGAGACCTCGGCCAGCGTAAGCGCTCCGCACAAGGCGAAAATGCCGCCCACTACCCATACGCCCAGAAAAGGAAGCGGTCCGGGTAACTTCGTTGCAATTCCTGCAGGAGACCGGAAAATCCCCGACCCAATCGTAGTTCCAACAAGAATAGCGACGGCGGTCCAGAGACCAATTCGGCGCGGCAGGTTGTCGCCGCCCGGTGATCCGTCTCCAGGTGCACCTGCCGCGCGCTGCGCGACGTCCGACGCTTCACGATACTCGGGTTGTGACATGCGCAAACGGTACTGCAAAGGGCTAACCCGCGCGAGTAGCTTTACCCGCGATGCCATCTACCGATTCCGGAAACTCACGGTCATCCTCGTCGAGATGATGAGCCAGGCAACCAGTGAGCTTGTGTTCTGGATTGCATGCGGACTTTGCGTGATTGCGGAGCTCGCAATCCTGAGAACGGCATTTTCTCCGCACACGAACTCAGATACGCCGACGCCGATTCCACACTCCCCACGTGGAACCGAAATGGTATGGGCAGTGATTCCCGCCATTGTCCTCGGCGTCCTTCTCGCCGCGACCTGGCGAGCAATTCACTGACCTCAAAGCAATCATGCAGTCGTTGAGACGTCTTTCATATACCGCCCTCACACTCGCCTTCACGCAGATCGTGTTCGGCGCAATTGTTCGGATCACCGGCTCGGGAATGGGCTGCGGCGATCACTGGCCTAAATGCGCGGGACAGTGGTTTCCACCTGCCAACCGCATCGACCTCATCATCGAGATCACCCACCGCTATATCGCGCTCGGTCTCTCGGTTGTGGTGATAGGCTTGTGCCTCACGGCGTTGACGCGACGCCGTGAACCTGGAGTCGGTGGAGAGGGCGGCGTCCTGCGGCCTGCTACGCTCGCAACGGCCCTCGTAGTTACCGCCGCACTGCTTGGTGCAATCACGGTGAAGATGGCGCTGAATCCGCTCGTCATCGCCGCTCATCTCACCATCGCGATGTCGCTGCTGGCAACACTTGCTATCGCCGCGGGGCGAGCCGGAGGATTTGCAGCAGAAGCTGAGTTGTCCAGCGCCACGACAAAAACCTGGCGAGCCGCGAGAGTTGCTGTTGGACTCGCGCTCATCACGATCGTCTTCGGCGCGCTGACGGCGAACCTGCCAGACGCAGCCGCCTCGTGCGGCGGATTTCCGCTCTGCCGAACAATTGTCACGCACGGTTCGCCGCTCTACGTCCAGGTTGTTCACCGCATCCTGGCGTTTCTTCTCTTCGGGCACCTGATGGGAATCGCGATTGGTACATCGCGCAGGAAAGAGCCGGCAATCATCACTCGCTCGGCGCGAGTCGCGTTGGGCGCGGCAATTCTTCAGATCCTGGTGGCCGCAGCCATGATCGAGATGCACTTTCCCCCGGTATTCCGATCGCTGCATCAGGCATTTGGAACGCTTGTCTGGCTCTCCATCGTTGTCCTCGCGATCATTACAAAGCGCGTGACCAATCGCAGGCCCATGGAATCGGAAATGAGAGCTGCCGCCTGATGACCGTCCCCGCGGTGACGGTACCGGCCGAGCGCAGTCTGCTCCAGGACATGGTCATGCTGACGAAGCCGAGGATCATCTCGCTTCTGCTGGTTACGACCATTGCACCGATGTTCGTCGCTGGCAGCCCGACGTTTTTGCTGGTGCTGATAGTGCTCGTTGGCGGGTATCTGATGGCGGGCGGCGCGAATGCCGTGAACATGTACATGGACAGCGATATAGACGACCGCATGGCGCGAACGCGGCTTCGCCCAATTCCAAGCGGGCGAATGAGCCGGATATCGGTGCTTGCTTTCGGCGTCGCACTCGCCACTGCTTCGACGTTTTTGTTCGCCTATTTCGTGAACGTGCTTTCAGCGTCACTCGCGCTGGCCGGATTCTATTTCTACATCTTCATCTACACGCGGTGGCTCAAGCGGAGCACACCGCAGAACATCGTGATTGGCGGAGCGGCGGGCGCATTTCCTCCGCTCGTCGGCTGGGCAGCGATGACCGGACGAGTCGACCTCGCCGCTGTTTATCTCTTCCTGATCATTTTCTACTGGACTCCGCCGCATTTCTGGGCCCTCGCTCTTCTCAAGCAGCGCGACTACACGAAGGCCGGCGTGCCGATGGCGCCGCTGGTGTGGGGCGAGCGTGAGACCATGAATCAGATGGTTTGGTATACGGTCATCCTTATTCCGCTGACTGTCCTGCCGGTAACGTTTGGGGCATTTGGCTGGATCTATCTCGTATCGTCTCTCGCGCTCGGGGTCATTCTGCTCGGCGCGGTTCTCAAAATGCGCGCGGCGAAAGACTGGACAGCTCCGGCGTGGTGGGTCTACAAATATTCACTCCTGTACCTCGCGCTTCTTTTTGTTGCGATGGCGGCCGATAGAAAACTCAGCTGATGTCGCGGCCAATTCCGAATGGGCGAGGAGCTCGTACAATCCCGCTGACCTCCCGCGCGTGGAGGCGTCTGTCACAGAAAATGTCACAACAATGTGGACGTTGGCGCGTCATTCTTATATTGTGGTGTCGCCGGCCCAACATGACCGGCTCAACTATTACAAGAGGAATTATGAAATTCAGACTCGCAGCAACGTTAGTTGCTATTGCCCTGTCAGCAGGAACGGCCGCCGCGCAACGGAAAGTCGTGACTGTGGAATCGACTCCCACCGCTTACGAGCTTGGAGTCGACGCTACGGCAGATATCGGCCTAGGCGGCGATTCGTTCACAGACATCAGCATTCCTTCAGGGTCCCTCAGAATGGGGTTCCCGATTAATCCTAACATCTCCATCGAGCCGAAGGCACGCCTTTCGATATTGAGTGGCGGTGGAGACACGAATACGTCGTACAGAGCCGAAGTCGGTGCTCTATACCACCTCGACGCAACCAAAATGCAGCGCGAAGGCCTCTATGTACGCCCGACCGTCGGCGTCACGGGATTCAGCGGCAGCGGAAGCCAGAACACGGTCTTTGCTGGTGTCGGCGTCGGTTACAAGAAGCCGATCCTTGCTCAGCTTGGACTGCGCTTTGAAGCCGCGTTCCTCCGCAACTTCAACAATGGCGGCAGCAACGAGCTCGAGCTGTCGGCCGGACTATCCTGGTTCACTCACTGATTTGAAGCCGGGGCGGCTGCTGCAGCTGTCGCCACCCCGCTCGAAAGCGTCAGCGCCAGACTGGCGGACTGACCAGCAGCAATCGTAACGGTCTGGTCGCTGACGCCGAGTGAGGGATGCCACGCCCTGACGTGATACGCACCCGGTGGAACGTCGCCTATGCTGAACGAGCCCGACGAAGACGTCATTGCGAAATAGGGGTGGTCGAACACGAGGATGAACGCCTTCGACCATGGATGAAGCTCGCATGTGATCTCGAGCTCAGCCGGCTTGTCGAGCAGCCGGTCGAACGGCACCACTTCCCCGTTGTCATTGAAGGGAGCAAGCCCGACCATCTCGCCGGTTCCGACATTGATAATGCGGTCGCGATGCATCGTGACGTCTTCACTTGACATATTAAGCGTACCGGCAGCGGAAACAGCCTGAATGCGGGGCGTTAGAAGGCAGGCCGTGTTCGACAGCTCAAACCTGCGCGCCACGGGCAGGGGCTTTCCCGTCCGAATATCAGTAATCCACACAATGACGCCGTTGATGCGGGTGCCTTTGTGATCGACAGCACGTGCGGTGATCGTCGGCCCGCAGCCAACCTGCTCCGGCGGCACGTGGATCACTGAATCGGCGGGAATTACGCCGTCATAATCCACAGTACCGCTCAGAGTACCTCCATCGGCTACCTGAATTGGCTGATAGGCGGTGGCTGGAACCAAAACAACTGAAGGCCTCGGCGCCACGCTTCCGGGTTTTACAGCGGGAGGCAACGCTGCAACTGCTTCCTTCTTATCGCCTGAACAACCACTGAGAACCGAAACGGACAGCAGTAGCACGACGGACAAACGCTGAATCATTCGAATATTGGCTTGCATTGATGCGGGTGATCGGGCAACGGACGTGCCACGATCGCATACCCGCAATATCACGAAGCGTTCGACGAATTTTCAGTGTGCCGGCGACATTTGGTAAACTGCCTTGCCGCCCAGCCAGGTAGATGTCACCCGGGTCTGAAGTATTTCGCTCGCCGGCACGCTCATGATATCCCGATCGAGAACGACGAAGTCGGCGTATTTGCCGGGCGAGATCGACCCCATGATTTTCTCCTGAAAGCCGGCGTACGCGGGCCAGATCGTCATCGCCTTCAGCGCCTCGGAGCGAGTCATCGCCTGGTCGGCGTACCAGCCGCCCTGCGGCCAGTTGGTTGCGTCCTGCCGCGATATCGCGGAATGAAACGATATCAGTGGATTCACCTCCTCCACCGGGAAGTCACTCCCATCGGGAATGATCACGCCGGTGTTCAACAGCGACCGCCAGGCGTACGCGCCCTTGATTCGATCGGCACCGAGCCGTGTCTCCGCCCACCGCATGTCACTCGTCTGGTGACTAGCCTGCATGGAAGGAATCACGCCGAGCTGCGCGAATCGCGGAATGTCGGACGGTGAAATTACTTGAGCGTGCTCGATGCGAAAGCGGTGATCGGCCGTCGGCACTGCTTTCAGCGCGGCGTCGTACGCATCGAGCACGACGCGATTTCCGCGATCGCCGATTGCATGGACTCCGACCTGGAATCCCTTTTTCAGCGCGAGCTCTGCCACTTTTTCCAGGTCGGCCGGTGGCGTCACAAGCAGGCCGGTGTTGCCGGCGTCGTCGGTGTAAGGAGCGAGCAACGCAGCGCCGCGTGAGCCAAGGGCTCCATCAGCGTAGAGCTTGATCGATCGAACCCAGATCCGTCCATCATACAGATTGCTCCGCGGGCCAACCGCGGTGTAGTGCATGATGTCGGCTGTATCGCCAGAGACGAGCACGTAGTTTCGAAGGTTGTATTTGCCCTGCTTCGCCAGCGACTCGTAGATGTCGATAACGCGTTGTGACTCACCCGCGTCGTGAATCCCGACCAGGCCCCACCTATTCGCTTCCGCGATCGCAGCGAGGATGGCCTTCGTCGTCTGATCCCGGGTCGATGACGGCGTCGCTCTGCCGATCAGGCTCTGCGCGTTGTCAACGAACACTCCACTGGGCGATTTGTCGCTCAACCTGAGAACGCGGCCGCCATCGGGATCGGGCGTCGCCGCGTCGACTTTCGCTGCTCGCATCGCCATCGCGTTCGCGAGCAGCGCGTGTCCGTCTATTCGAGTGAGCACGACCGGGTTGTTGGGGAATGCTTTCGTGAGCGCTTCATGATCCGGGAACTGCTTGTCGGGCCAGCGGTTCTGATCCCATCCCCTGCCAAAGATCCATTCGCCCGGCTTGGTATTTTTCGCTCGCGCCACGACTCGCGCGATGACTTCGTCGTACGACTGCGACCCCGCGAGATTAACGTTGGCGAGCGAGTTGCCGAGTCCGAGCAGGTGAGCGTGCGCGTCAACCATTCCCGGGATCACGGTCGCTCCGCCAACGTTGAGTACCCTCGTTTTCGGTCCCGCAAGCGCTCTCACTTCGCGTTCCGATCCCGCGAACGTGATTCGTCCGCCGCGAATGGCGAAAGCTGAAACCATAGGATGGGAATCATCGACAGTGTACACGCGGCCATTGACGACAATCATGTCCGCGGGCGCTGGTGAAGCGCGGCGCATCGAGGTCGACGGGGTCTGCGCGAGCGTAATGGCCGGGAGACCGGCAACCAGCGCAAGAAGCATGATCTTGAATCCGAATGGCTTTAGCATTCGGGGAGTTTGCGCTGATGCTGCGCCCTTTGCCAGATGACGGTCGCGGAAATTCTGCCTTAGTTTCAGCATCGATGACACTTGGTCGATTCTTTAAATTAGTTGTGTGCGCCGCATGCGCGGTGGCGACCGCTGACTGCGGGCGTCTGCCGGGGCGACAGCCTCCGCCTGCGACAGTCTGGATTCTTCCCTCAAATTCCCGCGCGACCGGCTCGGCTCGTGCACTTCCTGCCGAAGTCGCCGCGTTTCAAGGAAGCTTGATCGTGATCGACAGCTCAACGCTCAGCCCCGTCCTGGGCCTGGCCCAGCCCGATGAGTCGGGAGGTGCGTCGAGGATCGCGGTCGTCACGACGTTCGACGGCAACCGGTATCACCCCGAGGGCATTCGTGCCCTAACGGAGGATGTCGCCGTTTCGGGCGCATTTGCGAGCAGGGTGGCCACTGCCGTGGCTCAACGCGGAAATGGAATGTTCGTTGATTTCCAGGGATCTACTCCCGACGAACTCATTGGAAGCACGTCGATCCTGAGAGCCATCGGAGACTCGGCCAGGGCGCGCGGCATTTTGCCGATCGGAGTCATAGTGCCGCCGGGCGATACTATCGGATATCCAACCGCGATACTCGCGAGATCATTCGATCTCATTGTCGTGCGTCTGCACGGAGAGCATCGAAATGGAACTTCCCCCGGAGCTCTTCTTTCGCCCGAATGGATGACCCGCCAAATAGGAATGCGAGCGTCGGAAATCGGCATCAATCGAATTGTGGCAGAGCTTCCGCTGTTTGGTTACAAGTGGGATCGAGCCGGCGTTGCGACGCAGATAGCGTTTGCAGACGCCCAGGCGCTGGTGCGGTCGGAGGCGGGTGTGTTCACGCGGGACCCAGCGAGCGGGTCGCTCACCGCATCGTCAGTACGAAACGGATGGACTATCTGGATTCAGGACGCTACCACGCTCGAACGACTGGTGGCCTTAGCTCGGCGCGCGGGCGTACGGCGGTTCGCACTCCTCGGGCCCGAAGGAGCTGATCCCGACATCTGGGTGCGGCTCCCCGCCGCTCTCAAACAATGATCAGGTCCTTCTGATATTCTCGAGGAGTAATGACGATGCCGTCGGTTGAGACATAGGCGTTGACCTCGCTCCGCATTCCGATGTCGCCCGCTAGATAGACGCCGGGCTCGATAGAAAAACCGATTCCCGGAACGAGCAGGCGCTCTTCCCGCGTCTCGAGATTGTCTATGTGAGGTCCCGACCCGTGAAGATCCCGCGGGTCGATCGAGTGCCCGGTGCGATGAATGAACTGCGGGCCGAATCCCAGCTTCGTGATCACGTCGCGCGACGCATTGTCTACTTCCCCGCCGCTAAGCTGTTTCCCGGAAGACAGTCTTTCGCGAAGCAGAGCGATTGCGGCATCGCGAGCTCCGCTAACCGCCTCCCACACTTTCTTCGCTTTGTCATTCGGCTGGCCGAGTGATCCCATCCATGTCTGGTCGGCGAAGACTCCCTTGTCTTCGCGAGCCCATAGATCGATCAGCAGCGTGTCGCCGCGATTGATCGTTGCGCCGTTTGCTTCAGTGGGTTCGTAATGAGGATCGGCGGCATTGGGACCGATCGCCACAATTGGACCGTGATCGGTCGAAACGCCGTTCGCTCTGAATTCGCCGAGTATCCATTGCTGAAGTTGATACTCTGTTAGTGGCGATCCCGATGTTGCCGCATCACCAGCGCGTTTCATCGCGTTCTTCGCTATGCCTGCAATTAGTTCGGCGGCTCGCTCGTGCGATGCCAGATTCTCTGGACTCCAGACAGCGTAGAATTTCGTCACGAGGTCAGCACTTGAAACGATCTTTGCGCCCGCCGCGCGGACCATCTCGATCACGCCGGCAGGAATTCTGTCGAGGTAAGGGACGGCGTCGCCGGGTGAATACTCCATCGCGACAGTTTTTCCGTTTACGATCGTCGCCAGGTGCGATTCCAGCTCGCGCCAACCACTGTACTTCACTTTACCCCAACCGGCAGGCCAGTCGCGCCATGGTCCCTGCTCGATTGCATGGGTGATCGCGACGGGTGAACCCTCGCGAGGAACAAAGACAAAAATTCGCCGCGTCGCCATCCCATGCAGTTCGAGGAGGCCCATGGCGACAGGATTCAGTCCGTGGAAGTCGAAGATCAGCCATCCATCGATCCCGGCTTTTGCGATCTCTGCCTGAAGCGGGACTAGCTTCTCGGCATTCAACATTCAGAATTCTTCATTTTCCGTGATTTCGCCATTCTGCGCGCCACTCGCAAACACCCTCGTCGCGCTGGATGCAATGAACGTGGTCGACCTGTCCACCGGCGTTGATCAGCAATCGGAGAAGCTCGCGGAACGCAGCTTCATAGAAAGCACAACCAGCCGACTCGGGCGCTCCATTCACTGTGACCGAGTCAGAAATCTCGAGCGCGAGGAATGAGCCGGTTCGCTTAAGCGAGCCACCGAAGAAACTCGTCGCAATAAACTCAAGCTGTTTGAGAGCTACCCGGCGTGAGATAAATGCGGGCATGAGGCGAATCGTTCCACGCTTCGTTGGCGAGATCGAGTGATAGATGTCGTGAGCTAGAATCTTTCCAGCTGTGTTGAAAAGCTCGTCCGAATCCGGCCGGCGACCGATGAGCGTACCAAGTCCGGACACCTCGACAAACGGGATTTTCTGGCCACGCTTGATTGCTTCCGTATACCGCCGGATCTGTGTATAGACTGTGTCGCTCAGTCCAAGTCGCTTGTTCCTCAGCTCGGGAACATATTCCGCGTCAACCTGATCGTCAGGTGTGTCAATTCGCCGAATTGCTTCGAGAAGACTGAGTGGAATTCGTGCGTGAACGGTCGGGGGCATTTGCGCTGGTGAAATCCGATGAAGCCGGTTTCCGCCGGCGGGGTGTAAACATATTGCAATCCTTCGCCGGGTGAGCGACTGAACGAAATCTTTTCGCCGCCGATGTTGTCGCGTCTCGCGCTTGGGGGAGTAGCCGCGGCGATCGTTGTTTTTGCAGCGTACAGTCGCCGCTCGCTATCGCTGACCGGCGCAATTGCAGGCCTGTCCCTCGGCCTCATCTGCGCAGCTGCTGGCTGGGGATGGTCAGCACTGCTTGTTGCTTTCTTCATTTCGGGCACCGTCCTCTCTCGCTACCAGTCAGCACGCAAGACGGAGCGGATAGGAAGCGTTGTCGAGAAGGGCGGAGAACGCGATGCATCGCAGGTGCTGGCAAACGGGGGTGTTTTCTCAGCTTCTGCGCTTGCGTCTCTGATCACCGCATCTCCCGTTTGGCTGTGTATCGGCGCTGCCGCGATCGGCGCGTCGGCTGCGGACACGTGGGCAACCGAGATCGGCGTGTTGTCGAGGCATAGGCCTCGATCGATCCTCAGCCGTAGAGTGGTATCGGCCGGGGAATCAGGAGGCGTTACAACACGCGGCACCTTCGCGGCCTTGTTCGGAGCATCCGCGATGGCCCTGGTCGCGTATCTATACGACTGGGGCGACCCGGCAATCCTCTCCGCTCTGATTGGTGGAATCGGCGGCTGTACCATTGATTCAATCCTTGGTGCGACTGTTCAGACGAGACGCTGGTGTGATCGCTGCAGGAGACACACTGAACGTTCGATCCATGATTGCGGTACGGCTACGAGCGTGGCCGCAGGATTGCCATGGATGACCAATGACACCGTGAACGCCCTGAGCTCACTGGGCGGAGCAATAATCGGATTTCTCGTGTACATGGCAACGCAATGATCACCTGATGGATATGCCAGCCGAACGGACGACAGGAAACTCCTCCCGAGTACTCCTGATCAGCGCAAACCGGGAGCGACAGCCTTATCCTGTCGTTCCCAACGGTCTTGCGTGTGTCGCGTCGGCGCTGGATCAAGCGGGGCACGACGTCCGATTTCTCGATCTTTGCTTCGAGAAGGACCCCATAGTTGCGGTTGCGAAGGCGGTGACCGAAAGCGATCCGTCGATTATCGGCGTGTCGATCCGCAACATCGACAACAGCGATGCGATAGCCCTCAGGCACTATACACCCGAGGGACGCGCAATCTTCGCGGCACTTCGTAACGCCGCGCCAAAGGCCAAGATCATCGCCGGAGGAGCGGCGTTTGGCGTCGCGCCGGAAGCTCTGTTCCGCGATTTTGGTGTGGACTACGCGGTTGCGGGCGACGGTGAGCGGGCGAGTGTCGCGCTGGTAAACGCGCTGTCGAAGGGCGAAGAAATTGGGGCAATTCCCGGCCTCGTTCGAGCTGTCGGGGGCACGGTGCATTTTGCTCCCCCCGGTGAGGACGCAGATCTCGACTCACTCCCCTCGCCCTCGCTGCACCGCTGGATTGACCTGCGACGATACGAGAGGCACGGTGCGACTGTTCCGATCCAGACAAAACGTGGCTGCGTGTACAAGTGCGTGTACTGCACCTACCGCAATGTCGAGGGCTGGGGATACCGAACTCGCGATCCGGATCGTGTCGCCGACGAGATCGCAGAACTCTCACGAAAGGCTGGTGTTCGCAATTTCGATTTCGTCGATTCGACGTTCAATTCGCCCCCAGGCCATGCGCTCGAAGTTTGCGAGGCGATAACACGGCGGAAGCTTCGGGTTCATCTCGATACTACGAACTTCACGCCGGCAACGGCTTCGAACGAGCTTCTCTCGGCAATGCGAACGGCCGGCTTTCGAACTCTCGGAATTTCGGCCGAGAGCGCGAGTGATCCGGTGCTCGAGCGGCTGGAAAAGGGATTCACCGCCAGTAAGGTCCGCGATGTCGCAGAGCGCGTCGAGAAAGCGGGAATTCGGACGCTCTGGATTTTCCTTGTCGGCGGCCCAGGCGAGACGATCGAAACCCTCGAGGAGACGCTTGACTTCGCCGCGTGGCGTTTGAGGCGTGGGGATGCCGTTTACATGACCGTGGGATTGAGAATCTACCCCGGTACTACGCTGAATCGAATCGCAATCGGCGAAGGTGTAGTCTCCGCGGATTCAGATCTGCTCGATCCCACGTTCTACTTCAGTCCAACACTACAATTCGATCCTACCGTCGAACGCCTCCGGCGATTTGCGGCGGCCTACCCGCGATTCATGTTCTCCGCGGATTCGCGGTCGATCATTCTTCCGTATCTCACGCGAGTCGCGGCGATCCTGCAGCTGCCGCGGCCGCACTGGCAGTACATGGGAATATTTCAGCGCATCACGCGGTCGTTGTCGCGCCCCCAAACGAAACTGCGTCATGCGTGATTCGCGAGTGATCGTAGTTGGAGGTGGCCCTGCCGGGTCGTCAACAGCGTACTTCCTCGCAAATGCGGGAGTTCAAGTCACGCTCCTGGACCGCGCGCGGTTTCCGCGCGACAAGACCTGCTCCGAGTACATGAGTCCACAGGCATCGCGAATTCTTGAAGCGATGGATGTGCTGACGTCGATTGAGGCATCAGGCGCGGCGCAGCTCTCAGGAATGAGGGTTCATGCGCCGAACGGCTCGACCATTCACGGCGAGTTTGCGTCCGACCATGGTTACCAGGGTCATCGCGACCGCGGTCTTGCCGTGCGGCGAACTATTCTCGACTCGATTCTTCTCGACCGTGCGAAGAGCGTGGGTGTCGAAGTCCTCGAGGGAACTCGCGTTACCGACGT
>JBDSBT010000164.1:0-8900 GCA_039921425.1 Gemmatimonadaceae bacterium
CTGAGATCGTAGTTCCAGTCCATGAAATTGCCTCGCGCGCCCACTGCGCCCGAGAAGTCTTTTATGTCGGCCCGGATCTTCGGAAGGAATCCGTTCGGATAGATCGATCTTACCGTCCGGTCGTCTCGCGACCTGCGGAAGAATCCGGCGCCGAGTCCTTCGCGCATGCCGTAGCCGCCAAAGCCGTACAGCTTGACTCCCGACTGAAGCGGCAGCTCACTGTTGAGAAATAGCGTAAAATCGCGCGATTCCGAATCTCCTGACCAGCTCTGGCGAACGTCCTTGTCGTAGATGTTCATTCCCGCCGGAATGTTGCTGCAGCGCGCGTCGCCGGCGATGCACTGCGTGCTTGTATCCACTCGCGCGCGATTAGTGCTGTCGCGCTGGCGGAACTCTCCGCTCAAATGGACAAAGCCCGTCCCCAGAATTGCGCGCCCGATGTTGCCATTGAGTTGAATCTGGCGGCCGTCGGAATAGGACGTCGCTCCGCTCGGGCTCGATACCACCTGTCCGGCCGTCGCTCCGAGCGAGGTTGTGGCTTCGGATTTGAGAATGATATTGATGACGCCGGCGATCGCATCCGATCCATACTGGGCGGCCGCGCCGTCTCTCAGGATTTCGATTCGCTCGATAGCGTTGGCCGGAATCGCGTTGAGGTCAACGCTCGTCGAGCCTCGACCCACTGACTGGTTCACGTGAACAAGCGCGGTGTTGTGCCGGCGCTTGCCATTGACTAGAACAAGCGTCTGGTCAGGACCGAGGCCGCGCAGCGTCGCCGGGCGCACGTGGTCCGTACCGTCGTTGACCGATGCCCGCGGGAAATTGACTGACGGAGCGAGCATCTGAATTATCTGACTCGTCTCCGCCTGCCCCGTGTGCCTGATCTCCGCCGACGAAAGAACGTCAATAGGTACGGGCGCTTCGAGAACTGTTCTCTGAGTTGCACGGGTTCCCGTTACCACTACCTGGTCCAGATCGAGTGGCGCGCGGATGAGCGAAAAATCCTGCGACGATGTGGCGGACGACGACACAGAAAGGGAGACCGAGATCGGGATGTATCCAATGCGGATTGCCTTGATCACGTGCTGGCCAGCCGACAATTCGATACGGTATGTTCCGTCGGCCCGCGCCTTTGTCCCCAAGTTGCTGCCGTCCACAGAGATCAGGGCATCAGCAACGGGTTGCGAGGTTTTTGCATCGGTGACACGGCCGCTTACGGTTCCTGTCTGCGCGCTGGCAGCGGGCACTGCAGCAAAAACAACACCGGCAAAGGCTACTGCGACGTGCCATAAGGTACGCGAACCCAGCATTGACGTTGCGAGACGAGGCATCATGGGCTGATTCTCCTGAGGGGGCGGGTAGCCGCATCGTGACCTATGTGCGGCTGTGTGGCAATATTGACCGCAACCTGACGCCGGGCAAGAAGATTGTTGAGTTCATAGTCGATGTTCGCGCTGGGCACACAAAGAAAACGGCTCAGCGTCTTAGCTGAGCCGTCTCACGATCGCGGAAACTTACGCGGCCAACGCGATCGGTTACTGAATGAAGTAGTAGAGGCCGTAGAGTCCGACGGCAGCGCCAGCGACAGCAACCAGAATTCCGGCGGCACCGCCGATCACCGCTCCGATAATCAAGGCAGCACCTCCCACGACCATGAGCGCGACATTGGTACCCGCACCGACGTGTGCGTCAGAAGCAACAGGTGCCTTCGACGCGCTCGCGGCCTGCTTTACGCCAAGTTTGGTCGATTCAACCGTTGGCCCTGCGTTCCTGGTTGCGTAGGAAGTTGCGGATGTCGGGGCGGATACAGGTTTAGATGGTGTCACGGGTGCCTGGGCAACTAAGAGAGTTGCGGGGGAAGAGAGCGCCGTAACTACCATGACGGTGAGAGAGATGGTTTTGCGATTCAAAGTACGCTCCGGTTTTCGTCAGTTCTGTATAAATAGAAGATGCGACGCAGCGCGTCGCGAGCCAATTAAGTAAATCATTGCACTTGCCGCGCCATCCTGCTCCTTTGGGGGGAATTTCCTCGCCTGCGGAGGCGGTATTGTATCTTAACTACTGGCTAGGGCGCCGGTGCTGATCGGACAGATGCTACGAACGCAGCCGTGTGAACTGATCCCGCGAACCGTACCTGTACCCAGACGAGATACGAGCCTTCGCGCGGGAACGCGTATGGAAACGACACTAATCCGCTTGCAGTTGCCATTTGCCTCATCTGTGACATCTCGGCTTCGGATACGCGCTTTCCAAGCTGACCTTTAATTGTGTCGCCAGGCTGTCGCATCGCGAACGCCATTTGCGACGCCATGGAAATCGTTCCCATTGGGTGCAGATGAACGAACACACTGCCATCAGCGCGCTCGACTACAGCGTGACCGGCCATCCCCATGTACGGCTCGAGCGCGGCGAGCGACCCATTCGCGCGTCGAACCTCGAAGCGAAGATCAGCAGGCTTGCCAGCAACGATGGGCGAATCCTGACCAAGCCAGTCTATCGTCGAACCGTCATCAAGGATGGCGCGTGATTTTGCACGCGCCGGAGCACCGGTGAAATAGGAATCATCAGGATCTGAGCTTGTGAACGCTTGACCATTCGCTCGCTCAGGAACTTTCACCGATGTCACCATCGTATGCGTGAATCCGCTTTCGTGAACTACATCGGCAAAGACGCGGTAATCACCTGCGGGAAGCGGCGGCAGACTTGTCGGGAAATGAACCGAATCGGAGGTCGCCGAATGAAGGTGTGCGAACGCGGCGTTGTCGTTACGAATCATGAAGATGTGAATCAGCTTGCCATGGTCTTCGACGAGAGGCGTCCAGCCGGTACCGTTGTTCTTCCTGAGCCACGAGCTGTCGCCGCGATGAACCCACGAACTATCCGTAATCGACAGTTTGAGTTCTGGATTGTGCGTCGATCGATCGATGGACGCCACCGCGCTCAGGGGTTTGTAAATCCTCCGCACGTAGGACGCGTCTTCTGAGTTCCACCATCGCCAGCCGCCGAGGATCGCGACCGCGAGCAGGACGCTGGTCATGCTCATCGCAACACGGGCTCGTCGCCTGGTGGTTGCGGACGGTGCATCACCTGGCTGAAGAACGCTCTCTCTCACCGCCGCTCCGACAATCGTCACGAGTCCAGCGAAAAGAAAGATTCCCATCCCCGCGAGAACCGCGCCCATAGGCTTGTCGAGCTTGAGCCGCGAGTAGGCGACCACGACGACCGGAACGACCACCTTCCCGGCTCCCTTTGCGCCGCTCACTGCAACTGTGACGCTATTCGATCCACTCGACATGATCCACAGCTTGCCTGAAAACAGGCCCGCGTCGTCGCCGGCGATGGCGGGCTCCGGCGGCGGAGCACCACCAGTCGCGTCGAACTTGTTCGCCTGGATCGTCACCTGCTGCGGGATGTCGCCCGTAGCGCGGACAAACACCTTTGCGATGCCCGGGACTACTCCAGCCGTCTCTATCTGCACGGTCACGTGGTAGGGACCGGCGTTTCCTTCGAACCACGTGTCGGGACTTCCCACATGCGCCGAAGCAATCATGTATACCACGAGAACACCCGCGGTACGAAGGAAGGTTTTCATCACCGCTTAACCCTCGACATTCCCTTCCCCCAGGCGAGGCCGAGGCGCGTCGAGACGATGGCGGTGACGATCGCGATCGCAACTCCACTGGCAAATGCCGGCGTGCTCCACGTTCCGTTCGGTCCGTCGAGATTCCAGAACTGATACTGCCACGGGCCCGGCCGGCTCGAATAGTCCCAGTGATCGGCGCCGAAGAAGAAATTTCGTGCTGCCGGCGACATGAGGAAGTCAGCCCAGAACCAGTTGATCGCGACCATTAGAATCACGAAGCAGGCGCCGATAACGAGCGCAAGCATCCAGTCGTTCAGCTTCCTGAGCCGTGTCAGCGCAAGATCGATGGCGATGGCCGGAGCGAACAGCAGGAGAGGGAATGAAGGCGGCACCATTCGAGTGACGGGGTTGTAAATCGGCGCGAGTTTGGGCTGGGCCGGTACGAGCTGAAGAATCCACATCGCGACCATCATGATCAGCATGTATCCAATAGCGATTCTGGTCGCTGGCCAAGTGAGCCGGGATGCACGCGCGAAAGCGACAAGGAAGAGTGGAACTATCAGCCCGATCGCACGATAGAAACCAGCGCCGTGCATGTCATTCGCAATCGATGCGTCTTCTGACAGCATCACCGACACCATCACCATAATGACCGCGCTGCCGATCGCGAAAATCAAACCGAACTTCCGCTTGTCGCCTTCGGTGACAGCGCGATTCTGCGCACCGAGTGACATGAGAATCGCGCCTAGCTCGACCGCAATCATCCCCGACGCGAGGATGATGTGGGGCGGGCTGATGATTTTGACGTCGAGTCCATAAGCGTTGTGCCACCAATTATCGAACGGGGCCGATGTGATCATCATTATCGTGCCCCAGATGCAAACCCAGGCTCCGATTGGCGCCTGAAAGAATTTCCAGAACCGGACCGACTGGCTGCGGTCGGCAAACGATCCAGCAAAGGTCGTCGAGAGGGCGAGATATCCGCAGCTCAGGCCGGCAATGATTGCTCCTGCCTGCTGCATCAGGTGGGGAGCCGCCCAGAAAGTGTCCCGGCCGATTGTCCGGTGCCACGAGATGTCCCAGACGAGACCGATAACAATCGACGCAGACGCGAAGAGAACAGCGTAGATCGTCCACTCGGCAGTGGCTGTTTTCTCAGCCGAAACAGCGTCGGCTGCCCCCGTTACCGGAACAGCCGAAAATGGAATAGCCATGTTGTCCTCGCTGACCGTTTAGTCGCCGCGTCTCCGATGACGATCGGGAATGTCTGTCTTTCCCTTCACTTCGGACGAGCGGATGGTGCCGCTTCCCTTCTGATAGACGAGAAAATCACCCGCCACTCTCTCGACGTCAATGTTTCCCGACCCGTCTTCGTCAACACGCATTGTTCCGCCGACTCCCGTGGCGCCGATGTCACCTGATCCATCTTCGTCAACCTGGAAATTTCCAAGGACGTTCTTCACGTTGATGTTACCCGAGCCATCCGAAACGTGAAGCGCGCCATCGACATTCTCGATGGTGAGATTACCCGATCCGTCCACAACAGTGGCGTTGCCGTTGACGCCGTTGATCTGGATTTCACCTGATCCATCGACCAGACGGAGCGGACCAACATTGATGAACTTCGAATCGCCGCTCCCGTCTTCCACGTCGAGCGCGACGGTGGTCGGCACTTCGATTACAAGATCCAGAGCCATGTTCCACCCGCCGCGCATCGAGCTCCAGAAGGAGTTGTTGCCGTCCGGCATGTCGGACTTGATGAAGACGACGTCGCCGCGTCGCTCGGCAATGAGCCTGATGTCGGTGAGACGGCCGCGTGACGATGAACGCGCGGTACCGCGAACCTGAACCTGTGTTATCCCCGGCCGACCTTCGATACGAAGGCTGCCTGCACCGACTCGTACTTCGATCGTCTTTGCGCCGCGCGCATCGACATCGGCATTTCTGGGAGAAGTGTAGTCTTCAAATCCCGCAGCCTGAACCTTGTGAACCGGGATGAAGGCGACAGCGACGATGAAAGCTGCTGCCAGGCCAGTACGAAGTACGGATCGTGATCGCGTCATGGGAGGGCCGTGTAATAAGGGTTTCCCTCCGTATGAACGGAGAGAGTGTTGTTTATTCGACTCCTTGAGTTGACGTACGGTTTGAACGGCTGCGGGTTTCACCCGGCGGCCGCTTGTTTAGAGCGCCTTTCGAATCGCGGCGTCAAGGTCCTGTTTTGCGCCGAGGCCTGTGTACACAACCCTGCCCTTTGCGTCAAGCACCACCACATACGACGTCGCCGGAACATCGTACGCCTCGGCCGCTTTGCCGTTGGTATCGAAGAGGATGTCGTGCCGAATGCGGTGCTTAAGGACGTATGATTTCACCTTAGCGGGCGACTGATTGACCGATACGGCCACTCCGACGAACCGCACTCGGGAAGAGTATTTCTTTTGTGCAGCGAGAAGGGCCGGCTCCAACTCTCGGCAGTTCGGGCACCAGGTCGCCCAGAACTCCATCAGGACCGGACCCTTGCCTACATAGGATGCGAGGTTCGCCGTTTTTCCGTCGAGTGTTGTGACCACCGCGGCGGGTCCCTGCAGGCCGAGCTCGATTCCAGAGTCCTGAGCGAGAGCCAATGAGGGCACGAGGATAAGCCCTATGGCGAACAGAAGGTTCAGTGGGAGTCGCATACTGAATCTTAACGGGCGGCACTGGCTTCAGAGGAGAAGCTGCCCCATCTGCACCAGATAATATTCGGCGACTCCAAGCATCACGAGGGCGAAGATGCGCTTCACCAACACCATCCACGAACCGGCTCTGGGCAGGCGGGAAAGCGTTCCGCTGGAGAGTCCAACGGCAACGAGAAGCGCGCACATCCCGAGCGAGAAGCTCAACAGGTACACGAAGCCCAGCACGGGCCTCTGAGTCCGCGCGACCCAAGTGAGGACGGCTGCCATCACAGGGGCCGAGCAAGGTGCCGCTACCAGGCCCGACACTGCGCCCATGATCAATGCGCCGGACACTCTTCCCGCTGTACCGGCCGACGATGCCCTGGCCATGAGAGACGACGGAATCCTTACCGGGATGACGTCCAGCATGGAGAGAGCGGCGAGAACCAGCACGTTGGCCATCACGAAGTAGAGCCACGGATTGGTGCTGATCGTCCCGAAGATCGTCCCCGACATCCCGGCGATCACTCCGAGCGTAGCATAGACGACGGCCAGGCCGACGACGTAGGCGAAGGTCAGGAAAACCGTTCTGCTTCGTGGGGTGGCCGAGCCATCGGCCGATTGTCCGCCGACGATTGCGGCGGTGATGGGGATCATGGGGTAGATACATGGCGTGAGGCTCGTGAGAACCCCCGCCGCAAAAAGCAGCATGATTGCCACGATCGGGCTGCCGGACAGCTGAGTTGAAATACCCGAAAAATCCATCCGACAAACCTATCACGGAGGTGCTCCCAACGGCCGGTTTCCATGGGGAACTCGGGCGCGAAGTTGTACATTTCCTTCCAATGTCAGATTTGATCCGCTCGCGGCGACGCCTCCTGGTGATCGCCGCACTCTTTATAGGCGCCCCTGGCGGGTGCGTCTCGGCACAGGCGGGAGATCCGCTCGCCGGGCTGGACGGTTACATATCGTCCGCCATCACAGACAGCCTTTATGGAACGGCGCGCGTAACCACGGAGAACGGCCAACTCGCGCTCGAGCTCGCACCCAGGCTTGTGGGTGACCTTGAACACTGGCATTACGATACTTTCAATGTCGTCTGGCGGGATCATCGGGACGGAACGAACCTCGTGACTTTCACGCTCGATTCGAACGGGCAGGTAGAGTTGATGAAAACCGATGTCGGCGGACCTACTGAAGAACAACCGCAGATGAAGCGCGCCCAAGGCGCGCAGAAATGACTTACACAAAACTGAAATGAGCGCAGCTAAAGCAAGAACTCCATTGGCGCGAGCCGTGGCGGATATGCACACGGAAAGCGGGGCGGGCTACGAACCGTCTTACAAGGCGGCAGCGATTGCCGCACTCGCTGTCTTTGCCCTGTACTTCATCACCATCGCGCCATCCACCGCGATGTGGGACACCGGCGAGTACATGGCCGCGGCCAAAGTACTGGGGTTGCCTCATCCGCCCGGCAACCCGCTGTTCGTGCTGCTCGGGCATTTTTTCGGACTGCTCCCGCTTCCAGGGAGCTACGCACAGCACATCAACACAATGGCCGCAGTGGCCAGTGCGTGCTCGGCCGGGTTCTGGTTTCTGATCACTGAACGAATTCTTTCCGGCTGGCTCGGAAAGAGCTGGCAGCGTCTCGTCGGTGCAGCGTTAGCGACACTGATCGGCGCGACCGCTTTCACTGTCTGGAATCAGAGCGTCGTGAACGAGAAGGTGTACACGATCTCTTTGTTCTTCTTCACGGCGGTTTCGTGGCTGATGATTTCCTGGACCGACGATCCTGAGGGTCCGCAGGCGGATCGCCGGCTCGTTCTCGTTGCCTTCCTCATGGGCCTGGGCTACTCGAATCACCCCGCCGGCTTTCTTTGCGCGCCGGCAGTTGGAGTCGCAATCCTGATTCGCCGGTGGCAGACCTTCCTGAACTGGCAGCTCGTCGTCAAGGGATTGCTCGTTCTCGCACTCGGTCTCACGCCGTTCATCTACGAGCCGATTCGTGCAGCGTACTTCCCTGCATTGAATGAAGGAGAGCCAACTGCATGTCTGACGAAGATCGAAGCGTCGTGCACGTTCAGCCCGCTCACCAAGCAGCGCTTGATGGACAATATCAACCGCGAGCAGTACGGCAAGAAGTTGGAGCGAGGCGCGCCCTACACGGCGCAGATCGGGATGTGGTGGCTTTATTTCAAATGGCAGTGGATCCGCGACGCGTACGGCGAGCAGCCGACGCTTCAGGCAATGCTTGCGGTTCTTTTCCTCTGCCTCGGCCTGATAGGTGGCTACGTCCACTGGGCTCAGGACAGGCGAACCTTCTGGTATTTCGGGCCGCTGATGTTCACCCTGACATTGGCGCTGATCTACTACATGAACTTCAAGTACGGATGGTCGCAGTCACTCGATCTGGGCGACAACGTCGCACGTGAGGTTCGAGACCGGGACTACTTCTACATATGGAGTTACTCCGCCTGGGGCGTGTGGGCATCGCTCGGGCTCGTGTACATCTGGCAGACGGTCGCGGAAATGCTGGATCGCTCGGATAAAGACCAGCTGGACGCGGCGGGTTACGCGAGTCGTCGTTCATGGCTGCTTGCCACGCCGCTGTTACTGGTAGCATGTGTGCCTCTCGTTGGAAACTGGAGCGCTGCATCGCATCG
>JBDSBT010000165.1:0-4662 GCA_039921425.1 Gemmatimonadaceae bacterium
CCGTTGACCCGAGCCAGCGACTCTTCCTGTAGGTGATCTGGTGCCCCTCCACGTCGAGGGAAGTGCGAAAAATCCGGTTCCCTGAGGTCAATCGGCTGGATTTGTAGATCATCGTCTCATTTGAAAAAGGTCACGCCCGTTTAGCGCTTTACCCACTGAAGGTCGTTCCGCGCGTTTATGGGGGCAAGCAGCCTAGTGGTTTGTGACCACGGGTCAGCTATGCCCGTCCTTCTGTCACGCAGCCGTTTACGTCCTTTAACAGCCTTCGCCGAGACCGAGAGCATGCTCGTGCATTAAAATCGCGCGACACTCGAACGTCTCCACGCGTTGAAAGGGCTGGGAGTCCGCCTTTCTGGGTCAGGGGTACACATTTCCTACCCTCTTCACGGTTCGAAACCGAGCACTTGGTGGAAACATCGGCGAAGGCCGCCCGGGGCCTTAAAAGCGCCCGTTTTCCGCTCTCGGCAAACGGAACACGAAGAACAACGCTAACTCCTAGACTGGCAATAAGTTAGCTCCCGTAGTTTTGGTTGCGAGAAGGGCCTCACAAGGGTATCTTTGGGGGTTGTCATTCCCCCCAACGCAGCCCTCGGAAAAGCCCCATGACCGCGCCCAATAATCGCGAGCGGATCCTTCCGCGCCTCATCCACGACGAGGTCAAGGAATCGTTCATCAATTACTCGATGAGCGTCATCGTTTCGCGTGCGCTTCCTGACGTTCGTGATGGCCTCAAGCCCGTCCACCGCCGCGTTTTGTACGCGATGAATGAACTCGGGCTGGTGCCGGGACGGCCATACAAAAAGTCCGCGACAGTTGTTGGCGATGTGCTCGGCAAATACCACCCGCACGGCGACCAGTCGGTGTACGACGCGCTCGTCCGAATGGTTCAGGACTTCTCGCTGCGCTATCCGCTCGTGGACGGTCAGGGAAATTTCGGCAGCGTGGACGGCGATCCAGCGGCGGCTTATCGGTATACGGAGTCGCGGCTCACGCGTATAGCGATGGAGATGCTCGCGGACATCGACAAGAACACCGTCGACTACGCGCCCAATTTCGACGAACGCCTCATGGAGCCAAAGGTGCTTCCGTCGGCGGTTCCGAATCTTCTGATCAACGGCTCTTCTGGAATTGCCGTGGGAATGGCCACGAACATACCGCCGCACAACATCAATGAAGTAGTGACGGCTGTGCTTGCATTGATCGACAATCCTGAACTCGAAGTCGCGGAAGTCAGGAAGATCATCAAGGGCCCTGACTTCCCGACGGGCGGCTACATCTACGGCCGCGCGGGAATCAAGGATTATCAGGAGACTGGCCGCGGTCGCATCGTAATGCGTGCACGCGCCGTGATCGAAGAGAAGGAAAGCTCGAATAAGTCCCAAATCGTGATCAACGAGCTTCCGTATCAGGTCAACAAGGCGAAACTGGTGTCGGACATCGCCGAGCTCGTGCGCGACAAGAAGCTCGAGGGCATTTCCGATCTGCGTGACGAGTCCGACAAAGACGGTATGCGGGTGGTAATCGAACTCAAGCGCGATGCAATTCCGCGTGTCGTGCTGAACGGGCTGTACAAGCACACGACGATGCAGTCCACGTTCGGCGTGATCATGCTCGCGCTGGTTCCGGACTCAAACACCGGCCAGCTCGTGCCGAAGATCATGCCGCTCAAGGAAGTGCTCCAGCATTACATCGAGCACCGCCATCAGGTCGTTGTCCGTCGTACGCAATACGATCTCGACAAGGCGCTCGAGCGGGAGCACATCCTCGAAGGCCTGAAGATCGCCGTCGATAACATCGACGCAGTCATCAAGCTGATCCGTGCGGCTGAAGACACTCCAACGGCAAGTGGGCAGCTTCAGACGCGCTTCAAGCTCACCGAGCGCCAGGCCGAGGCCATTCTCAACATGCGTCTCGCCAAGCTGACAGGACTCGAGATCGAGAAGCTCGAGGCCGAGCTGAAGGAAGTGCGCGCGTTCGTGAAGGAGATGCGGGACATCCTCGCATCGCGTCCGCGCCGCATGGGAATCATTCGCGACGAGCTGCTCGATGTTCTGAAGCGTTTTGGCGACGAGCGCCGTTCGGAGATCACCAGCGACGAAGGTGAATTCACGATCGAGGATCTGATCGCCGAAGAGGACATGGTTATCACCATTTCTCACTCGGGCTACATCAAGCGCACATCGGTCTCGACGTACCGAAAACAGCGCCGTGGCGGCAGAGGCCTGAGCGGTCAGACGCTGAAGGATGAGGACTTCATCGAGAAGCTCTTCATCGGGTCGACTCACGACTACATCCTCTGCTTCACGGATGACGGTCGCTGTTTCTGGCTAAAGGTCCACGAAATTCCGCAGGCCGGCCGCGCGACCAAAGGCAAGCCGATCGTGAACCTCATTAACGTCAGCCCCGAAACTCAGGTAAAGGCGATGGTGCCGGTTCGCGAGTTCACCGACACGCAGTTCCTCCTCTTCTGCACGAAGAAAGGAACGGTGAAGAAGAGCGCGCTGTCTCAGTACTCCAACGTGCGCACGACTGGCATCAAGGCAATCAAGATCGAGGCAGGCGATGAGCTGATCGACGTTCAGGTGACGAGCGGCACGAACGACATCGTCCTGGCGACAAAGCACGGCCTGTCCGTCCGCTTCCATGAAGCGGACGTCCGCGAGATGGGCCGCGACACTACTGGCGTGAAGGGAATCGAGCTCAAGCGCGAGGACAGTCTCGTTGGAATGGTCGTCATCAAGCGTGAAGCGACGATTCTCGTCGTGACGGAAAAAGGTCTCGGCAAATGCTCGCATATCGACGACTACCGGGTACAGAGGCGCGGCGGCAAGGGCATCATCACCGTCAACAGAACGGAAAAGACAGGCAATGTCGTCGGGGTTATGGAAGTGCTCCCTGAGGACGAGATCATGCTGATCACCCGAAATGGGGTAATCATCCGTTCGTCGGTGGCTCAAATCAGGGTCACAGGGCGTATCGCTCAGGGGGTCCGGCTCGTCAATCTTGATGACGGGGACATCCTGACCGCGGTTGCACGCGTTATCCCCGAGGATGATGACGGGGATGCCGCAGAAGACGATGCTATCGCAGATGCTGGGGACGATCAGCCTGGCGCGCCGGAACGATAATGTTGGACTTCACCAACGGCTTCACGTTTGGGCGGAATGAGTGGAAACGAAGTGCAGACACTGCTGGCGGCGCTCCAGAAAGCGGAGGCCGAGCTTCAGCGTGCGCGTGAGGAGGATGAATCACGACGCCATCTCGTTGACATTTTACACGAAATCATGGGCAATCTCCCGACGGAGGAGATTTTCCACCTCCTGGCTCGACGGCTCGCACGAGTGCTCAGTCTCTCCCATGCTTCGGTAATTCTCGCCAGGCCCGGGTCGTCAACCGGGATCGTCACCACGGCGTTTGAGCAGCCGCACCTCCACGGCCTGGAGATTGAGCTCGACAAATATCCCGAGGTCGTCTCGGCATTTCATGGCAGGATTCCGGTTCTGATTCCGGACCTCATGGTCTGCCCGCTTTACCAGCCGATGCGTGAGAAGTGGGCGAGAGAAGGAACGCAGGTGACGATCAGGTCGGTAATTGCTCTGCCATTTCCTCTCGATGACGACAACTGGGGCGTGTGTCTTCTACGCCGCACTGAAGACAAGGCGAAGTTCGATGCATCGGACGTCGAGTTCGCGTCGACAGTCGTTCGTGGCGGGGTTGCCGCCATTCAGCGAGCGCACGCAATCGAGGCGACTCGAGCCGACAATCATCGCCTTGAAGCGCTCGCGCAAACGGATCCGCTAACCCAGCTCGTCAACCGGCGCGCGCTGACGGTTCGACTCGTCACCGAGATGGAGCGAGTTCGCCGCTACAACGCGCCCCTGGCGATGCTTCTGCTCGATCTCGATCACTTCAAGCTCGTGAACGACACGTACGGTCATCTCGCCGGCGACGACGTGCTGTTCGGACTCGCGAGTGTGCTCCAGCGCGCGGTTCGCACAGTTGATACGGTGGCGCGATACGGCGGAGAGGAGTTCGTGATCGTGTTGCCTGAGACCGGCAAAAAGGGCGCGATTGCATTCGCCGAGCGCATTCGCGACAGGATTGCCGGCCACCAGTTTCAGGTGGCGGGCGGGCGCGAGATCCACATCACGGCCAGCATTGGCGTTGCTACCTATCCCGCACCGGGTCTGAATTCGGCTGAAGATCTTTTCAGGGCGGCTGACGCTGCTCTCTATCGAGCCAAAGGAAGCGGCCGTAATCTAGTCTGCAGCTGATGCCACGGGGCGCGCCTTCGCGCCGTACCACCAAAACGCATACCAATGACTTTACTTCGATTGCAAATCCTGCCGCTTGTCGCGTTCGCAGCCGCGTGTGTTGATTCAACTCCACAGAAGAGCACCTCCGACACTTCGGTAACGTTGCGACAATCGCCCGTAGTGACATCAGTGCGAGTCGATCAGGCGACATACGGCATGACGGCGCGTTTACGGTGGCTTCTATCGTCCGACACCTCCACCATTATCGCAGTAGTAGATCCAGCCGGCGTAGAGAACGAGGCGATTCCGAACTCGTTTTTCTATGGCAGCGAGACGAGAAATTTCCAGACGCGAATGGACAGCGTGTGGGATGTTGCCCCGTCACCAGACTGGGGCTCGATCGCGT
>JBDSBT010000166.1:0-11063 GCA_039921425.1 Gemmatimonadaceae bacterium
ATGAGCGCCTGATGCTCGCACCCTGATCAGCAGTGAGCCAAAAAACAGTCAGCGAGAACTACGACGCGGTCGCGTCCGCATACGCCGAGAATCTTTACGATGAGCTCGTAGCAAAGCCTCTCGACCGGCATCTGCTCAACCGTTTCGCCGAAGGGGTACGCGATCGCGGCACGATTGCAGACATCGGCTGCGGTCCGGGACAGATCGCCCGCTACCTCACCGATCAGGGTGTTCCCGTCATCGGCATTGACCTGTCGCCCGAAATGGTCCGACTCGCGGCGCAGCTCAATCCCGAAATTGAGTTTCGCACCGGTAACATGCTTGCTATCGACGTCGCGGATTCATCGCTCGCAGGAATCGTGGCGTTCTACTCGATAATTCACCTCGGGCCGTTAGACATTCCGGCTGCGTTTCGCGAATTCAGGCGCGTCCTCACTAACGATGGAGCTCTCCTGGTTGCATTTCATATCGGCGACCACGTTCATCATGTAGATGAAATGTGGGGACAGCCGGTGTCTCTCGATTTTCATTTTCTCAAGCCGGGCGACGTTGCCTCGGCGCTGGAATCGGCGGGATTCGTAGTTGTTGAAGCGACCGAAAGAGAACCGTACGAGGGTGCGGAGCATCCCAGCCGGCGCTGCTATCTCTTCGCGGGGCCGATGCCGCCGGGTTAGCGCTCTTGCGAATCTTTGGCCGTACCGTAGTCTAAAGCCATCGGTTCACACGCCTCCTACCGGAACGTCGATGAAATTCAATCCCGCGTTTCTTCTCCTTGCCGCCATTGTCCCTGTCGTCACCGGCTCTCGGAATGCCTCATACGCTTCATTCGGCGTTTCGACCGCGTGCGGCCTTATCACCCGGCAGGAAGCTGCCGCCGCTCTCGGCGCCCCGGTCCCGGCGGGCTCTGAAAAGATTGCTGATTTTCCGCTGGGGCAACGCTCGATAAAGACGAAGTATTGCTTTTTTGGAACCGAGGTGTCGATCTGGCGCCTGGAGCTCGGACCGACTGCCTCCACACTTTTCACGCAGTATCGCCAGTCTCTTGTATCGAAGGACGACTATCAGACGATCAGGGGAATCGGCGACGGTGCCTTCCATGCGAAGGGACAGATCGCGGTTCTGAAGGGGCAGACAGGATTGATCATCGACGTCGGTCAGGCACGAGGTGGAGGAGCAAAGGAGCTGAACGCCGAGAAGGGACTCGCTTTGCTTGCCATTGGACGCATGTAGCCCGGGCTACACCCCGCCGCGTGACAATGGTTTCGTCATGAGGTCAAGGTGCGCTTCTCGCTTCAGCTTGCCTATGTCTGTAAACACCGCCGTCCCGTTCGGGACGAACCCGAGCTTCGCGTAGAACGGCGGGAGCTCTAAGCGAAGATTCACGACCTCGATGTCGAGCCATTCACAGCCGGCTTTGCGGCAATGAGCTTCGACGGCATCGATGAGCACGCGCGCCAGCCCTTTTCCCTGAAACGCCGGATCGACCGACAACACTGCGAAGTGGCCGCGGTTCTCTTGCACGTTCACCCAGACCCCGGCGGCGAGCGAGCCTGTATCAGGTGAATCGATCACCAAGAAACACGCGTCTGGAGTCTCCATTCGCGATGTCACGTCATCGGCATTGATGCGATCGCCATCGACGAAAAAATCTTCGACGCGGTAAGCGTTGTTGATGATTCGCACGAGCTCGGGGATGTCGGTTCGGGTCGCGTAACGTGTCTTCATCGATTCTTTTGATTGTGCAGGAGTTCGACGCTGGATAATAGCGATCCCCCTTGCGAGGATTCAATGCGAATACTGTTGAGCATTATCGGAGTGATCATGATCTGCATCGGGGGAATTTTCTTTCTTCAGGGCATCAGCATCATCCCGGGCAGCTTCATGACTGGCCAGATGCAGTGGGCTGTATACGGCGGAATCATTCTGGTAGTTGGAGCAGCTCTCCTCATGTCAGCCAACCGTCGAAAGCTCTGATGCCAGGTTCTCCAATCCGTTCAAGCAATAGTTTTGCGATATTCTCTGCATGAACACACTCGTGAAATCGGTCGAGGCGGAGTTCCGGCGATATAGGGCGCTGGCTGAAGGAGCGCTCGAGCAGGTACCGGACGACATGTTGTCTTCTGCTGGTCCTGGTGGCGGAAATTCCCTCGCGATAGTCTGTTGGCACATTTCGGGAAACCTGAAGTCACGCTTCACCGATTTCCTCGACAGCGATGGCGAGAAGCCGTGGCGGGAGCGAGAGGAAGAGTTCGCCAATCGTACCGTGTCCCGCGAAGAGTTGATGGCGAAATGGAACGAAGGGTGGTCAGTATTGATTGCTACGCTCGATTCGCTCACCGACGCGAATCTTTCAGAGACAGTGACGATTCGCAAACAGGACCTGCTCGTGCACGAAGCGCTTCACCGCTCCGTTGCACACATCAGTTATCACGTTGGGCAGATCGTGTACATCGCGCACTCGTTCGCGGCTGCCAAATGGCGCTACCTGAGTATTCCTCCCGGTGGCACTACCACGTACAACGCGAATCCGTCGTTCGACAAGCCCCAGGCCCATGCTTTACGAAACGAGCACCGCCAGTAGACAGGAGGAAGCATGCGTCAGCTCGTCGTGTTTGAAACGATTTCCCTCGACGGATATTTCGCGAAGCTGGACGGCGACCTTAGCTGGGCACACAAACAACAGACAGATCCCGAGTGGGATGAGTTCGTCGCCAACAATGCGAGCGGCCAGGGAACACTGATGTTCGGCCGAGTGACTTACGAGATGATGCTCAGCTACTGGCCGACTCCGCAGGCTGCAAAAGACCGTCCGGTCGTCGCCGAAAACATGAACAAACGGCCCAAAGTCGTTTTCTCGCGCACGCTTGGAAGCTCACCGTGGATTAACACGACCGTTTCCGACGATGTCGTCGGCACAGTACGACGGATGAAGAGCGAGTCGGGCGATGGGATGACTGTACTCGGCAGCGGGATGATAGTTTCGCAACTCGCGAAGGCCGGTTTGATCGACGAGATGCAGATCGTCGTAGCTCCCGTTGTTTTGGGCGAAGGAAAGAGTCTTTTCGCCGGAGCGGGCCAGAAAGATTTGAAACTTGCTCGTTCACGCTCTTTTAAGAACGGCAACACTTTCCTGGTTTACGAGCCTACTTCGTGAGGCGAGTGTCACTTCACTTTTTCATCATACTGACTGCAGGCCAATGAGCGGAACGCAAAGCGATTTTCCAACCATCGATGCGATTTGGGAGAATCGCAAACGGCTCGGCGACCTCATCGTGACGACCCCGATTCGGCGGCTGGTGGACGATCCAGTCGGAGCCGCAGTCGGAGAATCGACCGAAGTCTGGTTGAAGGAAGAGTTGTTTCAGCGCACTGGAAGCTTCAAGCCCCGCGGCGCTCTCTCGGTGATGCTTGATCTCGACGAGTCAGCGCTGGCTCGCGGCGTCACTGGCGTATCCGCGGGCAATCACGCCATCTCGCTCGGCTACTCTGCCAGAATTCTCGGGACCACCGCGAAGGTGGTGATGCCGAAGACTGCCAATGCTTTTCGCGTTCAGAAATGCCACGATCTCGGTGTGGATGTGGAGCTCGTCGACAACATTGGGGAAGCACTGGAGCGCGTGAAGCAGATTGAAACTGAGGAAGGCCGGACGTTCGTGCATCCGTACGAAGGTCCGAAAACAGCGATGGGTACGGCGTCAGTCGGAATGGAATTCATCGATCAGGTTCGCGAGGCCGGCGCGTCACTCGATGCGGTGATCGTTGCAGCAGGTGGTGGTGGGCTTACCGGCGGTGTTGCATGTGCGGTGAAGCAGATGAGCCCAACCACCGCCGTGTACGTCGTCGAGCCCGAGGGTGCCGACACAATGTATCGCAGTTTCGAAATCGGCTCGCCGCAGTCACTCGACGCCGTCCGCACAATAGCGGATTCGCTCGGTGCGCCGCGCTGCGAGCCCTACTCGTATGCGCTGAACTGGCGATTCGTGGACGAAGTCGTGCTTGTGAGTGACGATCAGATTCGCGACGGGATGAGACTGCTGTTCAGGTCGGCCAAGCTGGTGGTCGAACCCGCCGGAGCGGCGGCGCTCGCCGCGCTGATGTATCCCCTGCAAGATCGGCTCAACGGCAAGCGGGTTGGACTTGTGGTGTGCGGCGCAAACATCGATGCCGAGACTTTCGCGAAGCACATTCTGGCGTAGATCCACGGCAACGCCGTAGCGATGTAGAGAATCTCCTTTCGGCTCCGACTTCTCTACGCAAGCGCCAACAACGGCGCTCACCAACAGAGGAGATCGAACAATGAAATACATTCTGATGATGAACACCCCGAGGGGAACCGGCGACTACGAGATCAACAACTGGTCTCCCGAAGATTTCAAGAACCACATTGCGTTCTTGCATCGCTATAACTCGGAGTTGAAGGAGGCCGGCGAGTGGGTCGGCGCCGAGGGACTCGCTCCGCCCAGCGAAGCGAGACTCGTCCGTGCGAGAAAGGACGGGACGCCGGCTACCGATGGCGTCTTCCCCGAGTCGAAGGAATTCCTCGCGGGATACTGGATCATCGACGTCGATAGCCCGGAGCGCGCTTATGAACTCGCGGCCAAGGCCTCGGCTGCCCCTGGCCCTGGCGACACTCCGCTCAACATGGCCATTGAAGTTCGGCCGATCATGAGTGGCCCGCTTCCAACGGAAGGGTGACCGAGACGTCCGTCGCCAAGAACCTGCTGCGCGACCTCGCGCCGCAGGTGCTTGGCGTCATCGCACGAAAGCACGGAGATTTCGCCGCGGCCGAAGACGCCGTCCAGGAGGCACTTATCGCGGCATCGGTTCAGTGGCCGGCCGCGGGGATTCCAGCGAATCCCAAAGGCTGGCTGTATCAGGTCGCCATCCGAAAGTTGACAGATTATGCGCGAAGTGAGGCAGCCCGTCGCAAGCGCGAGGAAAACGCCGCAGCTGAGATGTTCCGGGGTGACCCATTCGTTCCTCCCCGCGATTCGGAAATCGGTATCGACGAAGATGACACGCTCGTTCTCCTCTTCATGTGCTGTCATCCTGCGCTCACGTCGTCGTCGGCAATAGCGCTGACACTCCGTGCGCTCGGCGGACTCACGACTGCTGAAATCGGGAGCGCTTTTCTGGTTCCCGAAGCAACGATGGCTCAGCGGATAAGCCGAGCCAAGCTGAACATCAAGTCGTCGAACATTCCATTCAGCATGCCGACCGATGCCGAGAAGGCTGGACGATTGAGTGCGGTGCTTCACGTGCTGTATCTGATCTTCAACGAGGGATACACGACCAGCAATGGATCGGAGCTCAACCGGCCGGATCTGTCGAATGAGGCAATTCGACTGACTCGAAGTGTTCGCCAGTTGCTGCCAGGTAATGCGGAAGTCGCCGGGTTGCTGGCGTTGATGCTGTTGACGGACGCCCGGCGGACCGCACGGATTGGGGAGTTTGGTGAGCTCATCCCGCTCGATGAGCAGAACCGGGAGCTTTGGGATCGAAAGCTGATCGCCGAGGGGATCGCCATTGTGTCCGGGGCGCTGTCTAGTGGAGCCATCGGATCGTATCAAATTCAGGCTGCGATCGCGGCGGTGCACGACGAGGCCGGGCGGGTTGAAGACACCGACTGGTCGCAGATTGCAACGCTTTACGGATTGCTTGAGAGAGAGTCGGATAATTCCATGGTGTCGCTCAATAAGGCGATTGCTGTCGCTATGGTGAGCGGACCAATGGCTGGTTTGGAGTTGATCGACAAGCTCGATTCAGACCCTCGGATCGGCGGACATTACCGGCTCGACGCCGTTCGAGGCCACCTTTTTGAAAAGGCCGGCGACCATGCGGGAGCGGTCAAGCACTATCGCGCGGCAGCCGAACGAACGAGGAGCGCCCCGGAGCGAGACTACCTCCAGGCGCGGGCTGCCCGCCTGACGCCATAGGGCAAACCAAGGCGGGGGCGCGCTAGTGAAGAGTCTGTAGAAATTCGGCCTGGTAGTCATGCCACGTCGCGGGCGCGGAATGAGTTCCGGAACGGAAAGTTTTCGCATGCGGTACTCTACTACTTCGCCGCGAGAAGGCGATCCAGCGCCGCGAAACTCTCGTTCATGCCGCTCTCCATACCGGAGTTCAGCATTCCTTCGCATTCCTCTTTTGTGTGGAATAGCGAGTGCCCAATGATTCTCGTTCGACTATTACCAAGATCCTCGAACTCCGTCGTCTCGATGATCACGTGGGCCGGCATGCCGTCCCATTCGAATGTTCGAACGATTCGGTCCATCGGCGTGACTTCGCGGTAGCGCCCTTCAAAACCGTGGGCCTGTCCTCCCGCGTGCTCGACATAGCGCCAGTGACCACCGCGCTCCACTTCCATTCGCTCGACAACGAGGTTGTTGCCCCTTCCCCACCATTGTGCGACCAGCTTCGGATCGATGTATGCGCGCCAAACGCGATCACGCGACGCCTCGAAAATGCGATCGAACTGAAACTCTCTATCCGAAACCCTTGTAACGGCTGCATGTGCGGCTGTTGCGGTCATCGTCATTCTCCTTTGGTGCGCTCGAGGAAATTCTCGAGACTGTCGAGTTGTTCGTCGAACATCTGTTGGTAACTGTCGAGCCACGCCATCTCTTCGGCCAGCCGTCGCTTGCCCAGCTCGCACGTTCGTACTCGTCCGACCTTCTTCGTCCTTACCAAACCGGCATCTTCGAGAATGCTCACGTGCTTCTTCATCCCCGTAAGTGTCATTCCAAAAGCATGGGCCAGCTCGGTGATCGACTGGCGATTGCGACCGAGGCGCTCCAGAACCCCGCGGCGAGTGGGGTCGGAGACGGCCGTGAACGCAGAACTGAGGCGCGCTTGATACTGAACCATATGGTTCAGTATATAATGTCGGGGTCCCGAACGCAAGACCAGCATTTTCTAGGTGTCCAGCTCCGCGCTGAGCTTTGGCTCGGCGGGGACGCTGGCGCCGACGATTCGGGCGACGATCTTGTCGCCGTGGTAGCGGCCGTTCTCGATGAAGACCTTGTTCGCATCGAAGCCCGCGACAACAACACCGGCAATGAAGATCCCCGGCACTGAGGTCTCGAGTGTAGCCGGATTGTGCGCGGGGATTCCCGTTATCGGATCGATTGGAACGCCCGCGTCGCGCAGGAGCCCGACATTCGGTGCAAAACCGGTCATGACGTAGACGAACGACGCGGGAAGTTTTTCGTCTCCATTCGGGCCGCTGATCGTCACCGCATCGGGATCGATCGACGTTACTCGACTATCCCATTTTGTGGCAATCGCATTTTCTTTTGCGCGATTCACGAAATCGGGAAGCACCCATGGCTTGATTTTCTTGTCGAAGTCCGGGAGGAAATGAACGAGAGTCACGCGGGCCCCTGACCGCCACAGATCGAGCGCCGCCTCAGCGGCCGAGTTGCCGCCACCGACAACGACGACGTCCTGGTCGAAAGCTTCGTGCCCCTCGCGGTATTCGTGCGCCACGTGTGGTAGATCCTCACCCGGGACCCGCAGGTAATTCGGTGACCCGAAGTATCCTGTCGCGACGACCACCGCCTTTGCTTTCGTTTCGCGCGCGGTGCCGTTCCGTAACGTCGAGTGAATTACGAAACCATCTCCTGATTTTTCAATAGACGACACCCGCTCGTACTGGCGAAGATTGATTCCGAAGTGCTTCACGATCGCACGGTAGTACGCGAGCGCATCTCGACGGGACGGCTTCTCCGTTGCAACGACGAAAGGAACGCCGCCAAGGGATAGCTTTTCTGCGGTAGAGAAAAATCGGACGTAGCTGGGGTAGTGAGTGATCGTGCTGACGACCACCTGCGCTTCGACAACCACGACATCGAGTCCAGCGAGTTGTGCCGATATCCCGGTGGCCAGTCCGCAAGGTCCGCCGCCAATTACCAGAAGGTCGAGCTCCTCCATATCGTTCACCTGAATCCTCTCGCAGTCGCGTTCGTAGTTCTACAAAATGGCCCAAAACCGTGCGCGGCGTGATGATTCAAGAGGTTCGGCGCACTGGATGAGCGTAAAGCGGCAATCATCTGACCGCCAGATCTTGACGAATCCGTGCTGGACAGCGACCGTCGCTGGCAACGAGAGTCGAGAAAAAGAAATGTGGAAATGGTTAGGTGGCTGTCTGCTGATTGTGCTCCTGCTGGCAGTAGGCGGCACCTGGTGGGGCTATCAAAAGATGCAGAGCTCCATCGCACCCGACGGGTCAGTGCGAGTGATGATCGCCAGCACTCCGTCGCGCGTGTTCGAGCTCATCTCGAATGCGGACTCGATCGGCGGGTGGATGGCCGGCGGGAACGCGGTGTTTACCAACAAGCATGGCACGTTCGTTCCGGGAGATTCGATTCGCATCGGTATGCGCGTGCAGGTTGGGCCGCGCGGCGAGCAGATGACGTGGCAGATCACTCAGGTGGTTCCAGGACAGGTTGTCGCGCGTCAGCTCATCAGTCCCGATCCGGGTCACAAGTTCATGGCCGTTCGGAGGGACTCGGTCGTCCAATCCGGAGACTCGACTCTCGTGGTGAGTACGACGACCGCGCCCGGATCTACATCGAGCGAAACGAGTTCCATTCTGGCGCTATCGATGTTCAGGGTTCAGTCCAAGATCGAGCTGATGGCATTGAAAGGTCACGTCGAGGCTCCCGGTTCTACGACAACCATCCGCCACTGAAATCTGCTCGCTCCAGACCGCGGCGAATGCAGGCCGAGCGCTTTAACAGATTCCAGATCAGACCAGTTCGATGATTCTCGATCATGAGCGCGACCGGTCCCTGATCGATCGCGTAGGTGTGCGATGCCCTCCACTTGTGGGCGCCAGACACGTTTGAATAGCTCGCGTTGAACGAGGACGCGCGGGCAGTAGTGCATTCGTCGCCAGCGCTCTGCCACATGTGCTCGAGCGCTGGAATAACTATCTCCGGCGCAAACGGGAGTGACGCCGCTGTCACAAGTGGCGTGATCGTTCCGTCATCCGGCCCAAACGGCACACCGCGCGCACGGTATCCATGGAACTTCCCCTCGCCGGGACCGGCACTGGCGCTGACGCCCCAGCAATTCTCCCCGTAACCCGGGAATCTCTTCGGATTGCGCCTGGCATACTCGCGCTGGATGTACGTCGCCCTCCTGCTGTTCTCGAAATAGTCACTGCCGCGTTCGCGCATGAATGCGTCCTGAATTCCACGAAAGTCGATCCAAGCGTGTGACACCTGGTGAATGAACAGCGGCCCCGCATACAACAGCTCCCTCCCGTAAATCGACTTCCACTTGTACGAAACAAGCCAGCCGTCGTAGGAAGCCGTGGAGACAGGATAGGTCGGTGACCCAAGCGCGAGGATGTACAGCAACAGTGCTTCGTTGTAGCCACGCCAATCGAACCGCAGAAATCCCTTTTCGGGCGTCCATCCGTGGCATATCACCGGCGCCCTCGGCGACACCCACATCCAGTCTGCGCGGAGATAGAGACTCAGGCCGAGGGTTCGGATTTCATGCTCAGCCTCATTTTCCGCATCGAAGTATTCCGTCGCGGCGAGCGCGCCCGCGAATAACAGGGCCGAATCGATTGTCGAGACTTCACACTTCCCCGCACGTTCTCCCGTTTCGCAATCGAGAAAATGATAGAAGAATCCGTTTATCGACGAGTGCGTGGCCCTCGACAGGAATCTCAATGCTCTGAGGGTTCGCTCCACCGCCGCATCCCTCGACATCAATCCGCGCTCGGCCGCGACGATGATGGAGCCGAGCGCCATTCCCGATCCTGCGATGCTGGCGCGAGAGCCAGAAATCGTGCTGTCACGCACCAGTCCGGTGAGCGGATGCGATTCGGTCTCGAAGTATCGGAAGGCAGACTCCGCCATTCCAGTTAGCATCTGAAGTATCTGGGGTCTACCTTTTTTGAGGGCTCTGGAAACCTAGACGATGACACAGTCAGATCATTCATCATTTCTCGAAGCTGCGTGCGTTCCGCTTGATGCCGACCACGGATCCGGCGATCTCGCGAAGGCGGAAGCGATTCTCGCGGCGACTCCGGGCGTCGTCACAGAAAGCGTCTACGCTTCAGCAGCACTTGGTGATGATGCGACGGTTCGCAGGTTTATCCAAGCGGATTCGTCGCTGGCGACTGCGAAGGGCGGTCCGAGGAATTGGGACGCGCTGACGTATTTGTGTTTCTCGAAATTCCTGCGGATCGACAAGTCTCGCTCGGACGGATTCGTTCGCGCCGCCACTGACTTGCTCGATGCTGGAGCCAGCGCCAACACCGGCTGGTTCGAAGGCGAACACCAGCCGCGGCCTGTCTTTGAAAGCGTGATGTACGGCGCCGCCGGAGTTGCCCGGAATCCTGCGCTGACCCGATTGCTGCTTGAGCGTGGCGGCGATCCGAACGATGAGGAGACTCCATATCACGTGCCCGAGACTTACGACAATTCCGTTCTCGAGGTGATTCTCGCGAGCGGAAAGTTCAACGCGGACAGCCTTTCTACGGTTCTGCTCCGGAAGACAGACTGGCACCACGACGAAGGAATCAAGCTGTTGTTGGAAAACGGCGCGGATCCTGACCGGGTTACGCACTGGGGAAAGACGGCGCTTCACAACGCGATCCTCAGCGACAATTGTCTCGAGATCATCGAACTCCTGGTCGATCACGGAGCCGACCCTTTGTTAAGAACTGAGAGGCCGCACCGTGACCGGTGGCCGGTTGAGCCACAGTCAGCAGTGGAGATGGCTGCTCGTCGCGGACGCGGAGACGTCCTGCGTCTCTTTCGTGAAAGACGAATTCCGATTGAGCTGCCAGGTGTCGCGTCCCTTATCGCGGCGTGCGCACGCGGTGACATCATCGCGATCGCGTCAATCACGGAAGCCCAGCCGACACTGAGAACCCAGCTGGTCGATGGGGGCGGCAAGCTCCTGTGTGATTTTGCGGGAAACGACAACGCTCAAGGCGTCGAGTGTCTGCTCGACATCGGCGTTCCAGTAGATGCGCGATTCAAGGAAGGGGACGGGTACTTCGAAATCGGACGAAACAGCACGGCGTTGATCGTCGCCTC